>DCHU01000017.1:22356-38739 GCA_002314915.1 Caryophanales bacterium UBA1744 | reverse complement strand
TACCTCGGTTGGATAACAATATCATCGGGCGCGATAAACATTCTTGAATTAAAACGAAAAGCACAAAAAATGTGACAAACTACCGATTTATGAAAGAAATTAAAAAAAGACGTTATAGAAACGTCCTTTGTTAGCTGTATTTTTTAACCTCGTTGGCGACTTGCTTGATACTTCCCTGGATTCTCTTTTTGATTTCTTCGGGCTCATCAATGCAATCAAAGCAAATCCAGTCATATATGACGGCAAAGCACATTCCGACAAAGATGTCTGCCGAGTATTTTTTACTCTTGTCTTCCAAATCCTTTGTTCCAAAGATGTCCGAGAGGATTATGAATAACAGTTCTATCATGTTCTGCTCTTTCAGCATCAACATGAATCTCTTGTGATTGTAAAGGTGGGTGAGGAACTCGAGTCCTGCATCTTTTTCTACGGCCTCTAAGTGTTCTTGTTTGTACTCTATCCATTTTTGCTTGGATATATAAAAGATAAGATCGTTCTTGTTGGAGCTGAAGTGCCTGTAGTAGGTTGTGCGACCAAAACCTGATTTCTCGCAAATCTCAGTGATGCTGATTTCCTCCTTTGGCTTTTCATACAAAAGAGTGATGTAAGAATAGCAAATGCATTCCTTGATAAACTCATTAGTCTGATTCTTGTGTCTCATAAACTACAACCTCACTTGTAAATATAATATTGACACAGAAAAATAAAATTGTTTCTTTTTATGATGAATGAAATTAAGTGAAAAGTTTGATACTAAAAATCGAAATGCTGAGAGAATTTGTTGTGGATAGGTGGGAATTCAAAACATTTATCAATCAATTTCATAAATAAGTTTATGATATAACCATTGCAAACAACTAGAACCAATGTTCCCCATCCGATTCCGCGTATATCTTTGAAGAAACAAAGGGATAACACTAAACCAATGATCAAATACGAGGCATCAAAGATGTATTTGGCAACGAAAAATTTGCAATTGAAACGCTTTGCGGCACCTCTAGGAACCATATCGACAACTTCTGGATAAATGTACGCTCTATTGAAAAGTGCGATTGAGAATGAACACAGAAACATCCCGAGCAGGAAATAGAGGATTCGGAGATGTATATCCATTGATCCAGGAATTGTGACGTTTGGATTAAATAGTGGTATCAATCTGAATAAGTCGAGAACTCCTCCGTATATCAAGCATGTTAAGAAACTTGTCAGATAAGTCCAATGGAATCTCTTCATCATTATGCAGAAGATTATGAACAATAACGCTTGAGTAGCATATTCCCATTGACCAAAGGTCAAGAATGTGAATTTCATGCTTAGGATATAAGCAGGCGCAACGATCATTGAGACGCCGAAATCACTCGCTGTTGCAAAACAAACCGCCACGGCAAGAATGATGATTGCTAGAAAATAGGCGACCTCGTTTGGTATCTTCAGTTTTCTCATAATTCAAAATTATCAAATAACTACATCACTTTATATATTTATGCGCTTACACGACCGCATCTTTATTATTTTTTAATGAACAGATATTAAAGAAATTGTCCATTATATTTCTAAAGATATGGTTTGTGATAACAATAGGTCTCAAGTATCCTATCATCATGAAAATTAAGATAACCGAGGCGTCATTCAAGACGGTCAAACCGGTTAAACAACCAAATATCCTTCCAACTAAGCAGAGCAAATTCTTCAAAGGTCTTATAAATCTTGTCGCGGCTGGCGACTTCAAGAAGACGTCTTTTAGCTTTGAGTGGAAGAGTGGTCAGGATATCCCTCTTGACCAACCGTGCCTCATATTGATGAATCACTCAAGTTTCATTGATTTAGAGATGCTGTTCAAGATTTTCAAAGACAGGCCGTTCAATATCGCCACAACCGATGACGCCTTCATCGGAATGGATTGGCTACTGAGGAAAATAGGCTGTTTTCCAGCCCTCAAATTCCAGAGTGACGTGACACTGATTCTGAACATGAAACACGTCATCGAAAAACTCAAATCCTCAGTCGTTTTATTCCCTGAGGCATCGTACTCTTTTGACGGTACCGCAACCGAGCTTCCTGATAGTATTCCTGGTCTCGTAAAATACCTGAAAGTGCCTGTTCTCATGGTTCGTACACACGGTGCTTTTTTACGCGATCCCTTATACAACAATCTCCAAGTTCGTGACACGAAAGTCAGTGCGGAAATATCATGCATTATCAACAAAGAACAGTTATCTCTTCCAAAGGAAAACATCGCAAATATCATTAAGCATCATTTCACTTTCGACAACTTCAAAGAACAACAAGAGAACAACATTGTCATAGATGAGCCATTCCGTGCAGACTATCTGAACAGAGCCCTTTACAAATGCCCACACTGCCTTACAGAAGGACGCATGGTTGGAAAGGGAATCGAGCTCGTCTGCGAGGAGTGCGGAAACACCTATGAACTCACTGAAAATGGGTATCTGGCAAACAGGATTGGAGAGACGAAATTCAACCATATTCCTGACTGGTACAGATGGCAGAGAAACTGTGTCAAAAAAGAGATCGAAAACGGTGAGTATTCCAAGGATGTTAATGGCGTCGTATATGCGACCATTGACCACAAGTGCGTATATAGGTTGGGCAACGGATCTCTGCATCACGATATCAACGGTTTCGAGTTAAGAGACGACCAGGGAAACATCGTTCATACCCAAAAGTCTTTAGCCTGCTACTCCCTTTATTCAGATTTCTTCTGGTATGAGGTTGGAGACATTGTCTCATTGGGAACTCCCGAAATCCGCTATTACATAGTTCCTGAGGAGAAGGATGTCGTTGCCAAGTTTAGAATCGCAACGGAAGAAATGTTCAAACACTTGCGTAAGAAAATGGCTTAGGAAAACCTAGGCCTTTTATTTTTACTTTGTAAATTGTGAGACATTTAGTAATATATACGCCGTGTCAGGAGGAACGCTATGTCAATTCTCACAGTAAAGAACGTATCTCACAGTTTCGGTGGAAGAACCATTCTTAAGAATGTGTCTTTTGCATTGAATGAAGGAGAACATATCGGACTCATCGGTCCTAACGGCGAAGGCAAATCGACGTTCCTTAAAATCATCCTAAAACAGCTGACGCCAGACGAAGGCACAATCGAATGGGCCAAACGTTCTAAAGTCGGATATTTAGACCAATACACGACATTGAGCGAAGGCAAGACGATTAGAGAGGTGCTTCAAGAAGCATTTGAAGATATGTATGCCTTGGAAGCTGAGATGAATGAAGCTTATATGAAAATGGGCGAAGTTGAAGGGGATGAACTCGACAAGATAATGCAGGATGCTGGTGAGATTGGTTCTTACCTCGAACAGTCTGGTTTCTATCTCATTGACGTAAAGATTGAAGAAGTCGCAAAAGGCCTCGGTGTCACGGATTTCGGCCTTGATAAGGATGTCACGGCATTGAGCGGTGGACAGCGTTCCAAAGTTCTTTTAGCAAAGCTACTTCTCCAAAATCCTAATATTTTAGTCCTTGATGAGCCTACAAACTTCTTAGATGAATATCAGGTCAGATGGCTTAAAAACTATCTTTTAGAATTCGGCAATTCATTCATATTAATCTCTCACGATGAAGCGTTTATCAGAGACGTTATTAACGTCGTCTATCACCTTGAAGATGCGACGATGAATAGATATAAAGGCGGATACGATTTCTTTATAAGAAACGTAGAAATCAAGAAGCGTCAGGCTGAAGATGCGTATAATGCGCAGCAGCGCGAGATTGCGCGTATGGAGGACACGATTGCACGTAACAAGGCACGCGTAGCCACACGTGGGCTTGCGAGTTCACTCCAGAAACGACTCGATCGAATGGAGCTGATCGAGAAGTCCAGCGAGAAGATAAAACCTACTTTCAACTTCAAAATGGATAACGTCAATACAAGCAAGATTGTCTTCAATTGCAAAGACCTTGTAATCGGCTACACTTTCCCCCTTACAAAACCTATCAATTTAGAGATAACTAGAGGTGAGAAAATCGCTATCAAAGGTGTTAACGGCATTGGAAAAACGACTTTGTTAAAGTCGATAACAGGATTAATCAAGCCTATTTCAGGCGAGGTTATCACAGGTTCAAACGCTAAGATCGGATACTTCCAACAAGAGGAGGAATGCAAGGATAAAACAGCGTTTAATGAGATATATGACGAATTTCCGTCACTCAACATCGGTGAGGTCATGGGCGCTCTCGCTGCGTGCGCTCTCACGAAGGACAACATCGATTCCTACATGATTGCCTTATCTGGTGGAGAGAACGCTAAAGTAAGACTCTGCAAACTCACCATTCAGAAATCAAACATATTGATTCTCGATGAGCCTACCAACCATCTCGATGTTCTCGCAAAGGAATCCCTTAAAGAAGCGATTCAAGCTTATCCTGGAACAGTCATCCTCGTATCCCATGAAGAGGATTTCTACAGAGGGGTAGCAACTAGAGTGCTCAATCTCGAAGAATTCAAAATTTAAGAAAGGCCCAAAGGGTCTTTTTTTAATGCGACAAATTATGCATTAAATAGTCGTTTTTATGATGATATTGGTGGAAATACTAAGTATTGGTCTATAATAGACGCCATGAACAAATATTTAGAACTCAAACAAAGAGTATTCGACGCAAATCAGCGTCTACATAACGCAGGATTAGCGCCATTAACCTGGGGAAATGCATCAGAATTCGATAAAGAATTGGGCGTAATTGCAATCAAGCCAAGCGGCGTTGCTTATGAAACGATGAAAGTTGATGACATTGTCATCGTCGACCTTAACGGCAACATTGTTGAAGGCGATCTTAGACCATCATCAGACTTGCCAACCCATTTATATTTATATAAACACTTTCCAAACATCGGCGGTGTCGTGCACACGCATTCAAGCGCAGCTACGTCATTCGCTCAAGCTGGCACAAGCATAAACGCATATGGCACAACGCATGCGGACACGTTCTACGGGGATGTTCCATGCACTCGCCCGCTTACGCAAGAGGAGATCGAGTCAGAATACGAGCTCAATACCGGCAAGGTAATCGTCGAGACTTTCGCTAACATTGACTATGAGGCAATCCCGGCTGTAGTTGTTAAGAACCACGGACCATTTACCTGGGGCAAGAACGCTGAAAAGGCGGTGGAGAACTCGATAATCCTTGAAGAAGTCTCTAAGATGGCCATTAACACCATTATCATCAACAGAAACGTTGAAAGAGTAGACCAGTATCTGCTCGATAAGCATTACAAGCGAAAACACGGCAAGAAAGCCTATTACGGACAAAAGAAGTAAGGCCCAAACGGGTCTTTTCTTTTTGCTCATTAGCAATAGTCGGTAAAATGCCGAAATTTTCAAATACTCGCAAAATAGTGTTGCTTTTCGTATCAAAGAAAGTATTTTTAACAATTTTCAAAAAGAACTATCATTTTCGAAACGATAATGATAGAATTTGCCCATAAGGAGTATTTTTATGGACATTAGAGATTTCTGGAAATACGTAATCAAACAGGACAGAGCTATGCTCAAGACATTCTTTAACGAGAATGCAGTCATCCGTTGGCGTTGCACCGACGAGGAGTTCACAGTTGATGAATACATCCAAGCTACATGTGAGTATTCAGGCATCTATGAAGGCCACATCGAAAGAATCGACCGCGAGGGTGATAAGTACACAGTTGCTGTTCAGGTCTACCCAGTCGAGAAGACAAGCTCATCACACGTCGTCAGCTTCATCACAGTCAAAGACGATAAGATTGTTGAGATGGATGAGTATTGGTCTCATGATGTGAACGCACCTGATTTCAGACGCGAACTCAGCATCGGCAAGCAGATCCAGTCCCCAACAAGACCTTTCTAAGGGACAACAAAACTTAATGTCGAATATATAGCGAAAAGGCTGTCCGCTTTTGGACACGCTTTTTTGCGCAATTAATTCTCTTTTTTGCGCCTGAAATCGCCTTTTTGTGGAAATCTAGAATTAATCGAATGAATATGTTGTTATGGAAATCAAAGCAAGATTACTTGAATTCAAAAACGAAAAGAATGCAGCCTTCCAGATTAAGCTGACGCCAGGAGTGGATCCATCCTCTTTCCTGGGCGTTAAGGTGCCTGATGCACGCAAGATCGCAAAAGAGTTTTACAAAGACCCAAACCACGTTGAATTCTATAGGGAATTGCCTCATCAGTTCTTCGATGAGAATATGGTTCATGGATTATTAATCTCTGAAGAGAAAGACTATGCTAAGGCCGTTAGGCTTATGGACGACTTTCTCCCGTATGTTGATAACTGGGCGGTATGCGATATAACAAGCCCTAAGGTCTTCAAGAAACATAAGGCAGAGTTAATCAAAGAGATTAAGAGATGGTCGAAGGATAAACATGTTTATACATGTAGGTTTGGAATAGAGATGCTCATGTCTCATTATCTGGATGATGATTTCAAGCCAGAATACCTCGATATACCGGCTTCGGTAAAATCGGACGAGTATTACGTGAACATGATGCTCGCGTGGTTCTATGCGACCGCTTTGGCAAAACAGTGGGATGCCACGATTCCATATATAGAAAAGAAGGTATTGCCTACCTGGGTTCACAACAAATCAATTCAAAAAGCCAGGGAGAGCTACCGCATTACTCCTGAGCAAAAGGAATATCTAAATTCACTCAAGATAAAATAGGACTGGAAACGGTCCTTTTTCTTTTGTTTAGATAAAATAATGAATTTCTATAAGAATTCATCACAAAAGAATGTGTATCGTGCTATCATATCGGAGCGAAAGGAGTGAACTATGACATTAACATTATCCGCAATCTTAATCGTAGGCTTGGTTATCTTGTACGTAATATTGATCAGCATTTTCTCATTCCTGTTCAGAATTACCGGCCTCACAGGCGAGAAATCACTCTTCCAGGCCATCTCTCTTTTAACATCCTGTGGTTTTACCACTAAGGAGTCGGAGGTCATCGCTGGCAACAGAGCGAGAAGAAGAATTGCAATCGTTGCAATGATTACCGGTTATTCATTCTCTGTAATCATTGTTTCCCTCATCATCAACTTCATGATCGCAATACCATCAACTACGGTTGAGGAATCATTGATTCCTGTATTATGCGTCTTTGGAGCCTTCATTCTCCTCCTTGTTATCCTTTATATTCCGCCAATCCATAAGCTCATCGACAAGGTGACCGCTAGGATGGCAAAAGCTGCTATGAGAAAAAAGCAGGGCAAGAACGTCATAACCGTGCTTGATGAATACGGAAAAGAGTCGCTTTGCGAGGTTCTGATCAACCAAATGCCTGATGTTCTCAAGGAGAAAACAGTGTTTGAAGCCAAACTCAAACAGCTTTATAAGATGAATGTTGTCACCATCAACAGAAAAGGCAGATCAATCGAAGTTGTGAAAGACACCATGTTAGCGGTTGGAGATATCATTGTTATCTTCGGCTCATATCAGAACATAAAAGATCTCTTCACAGTTGGAAAAGACCAGATTGAGAAGGTTCTTGATAAAGAGGACTTGAGCGATAACATCATCAACCTCATGGAGAACTTCAAATCGAACGCTATGGCGGAAGTTATCATCAATCGCGTCCCTGAGTTCATGCAAGGGAAAACGCTCATTGAGTCAGGCTTAAAGACAGAATACAACATCAATGTTGCTTTCATCCAGAGAGAAGACAAGCACGTTGCCGTAGGCAAGGATACAGTTGTTCAGGAAGGCGACACCTTAGTTGTCTTTGGACCTTATAAAAACATCAAAGAAGCGTTCCTCTATAACGAAGACAAAAAATAAAAGGGCATTGCCCTTTTTCTTTTTATTTGTATGAATCGTACAATGCTTTGAATTTTGGCATCGAGTTGACGATTGTTGAGTACTTGGTGCAGTAGGCAAGTCTTATATAACCTTTGACTCCAAATCCGTCTGACGGCACAACGACGAGATCGTATTGTTTTGCTCTTTCTGAGAAGGCCATTGCATCGTCTTCGAGCGCTTTTACAAATAAGTAGAAGGCGCCCGCAGGATAAACGCATTTGTAGCCTATTTCGGTTAATCCGTTGTATAAAGCGTCTCTGTTCTTCTGATATTCGGAGATGTCTCCAGTTAACCCGGTGCACTTGGCGACCATCTTCTGGAAAAGGGATGGGGCGCATACGTAACCGAATATTCTTCCTGCACCGCAGACCGCCAAATAGAGTTTTTCTGATTCGACGCATTTTGGAGGAACGAGGATGTATCCGATACGTTCGCCAGGGAGAGATAAACTCTTAGAGTAGGAGTAGCAGATGATCGTGTTGTCATAGAATGATGGTATATGAGGTACGACTTTTCCATCGTATGCGATTTCTCTATATGGTTCGTCACAGATGATGTAGATAGGGTGTCCGTATTCTTTTTGCTTTGCTTCTAGGAATGAGGCAAGTTTCTTGATGCTTTCCTCGCTGTAGATGACGCCTGTTGGGTTGTTTGGGGAGTCAACGATGATTGCTTTTGTATTTGGGTTAACGCATTCCTCTAAGGCTTTGAAATTAATTTCAAATGATTCCATATCGGCAGGAACAACCTTGAATTTAGCGCCCGATGTCTCGACGAACAATTTATATTCAGGGAAGAACGGAGCGATCGCTAAAACCTCATCTTCTGGACCGTCATTTATGGCTCTTAAGGAGATAACAAGGGATGCTGCTGCACCGCATGTCATATAGAGCATGTCGCCTGTGTATGATGTGCCAAATCTCTTGTTTAAATCTAAAGCGATTGCGTTTCTTGTCTCGGCATCACCTTGAGCGGATGTGTATCCGTGGACAAAGCAAGGGTCTTCCGTCTTGAGGAGTTCGATGATGGTCTCGTTAACGGCTGGATGTGGAGCAACAGATGGGTTTCCGATGGAGAAATCGAAAACATTTTCTTCTCCTACCTCGGCTTTTCTTTTCTTAGAAAACTCGAATAATTCTCTGATTGCAGACCTATTCGAACCTAATTTGTAGCTTCTCTCATCCATAAACGACTCCTGATTTCTCTCTTATGTTATTTGTTTAAAACAAAGAGTCAATCAATTTTGATAACTGGTTTTAGATAATAAAGATATACTTTATCCATATGAAAGGCTGGCTCGTAGTTAATTCATTCGTCAATCACTCAAAGTTCACAAACCTCTACGCCATGCTTGAGAAGGCATTCATTGCTAGAGGAGTGGAACTTGAGTTAAAGCACGCTAAAGACATCGGTTATGGTGTCGATGACGTGGATTTTTCTAACGGAAAGCCAGATTTCTGCATGTTCTGGGACAAGGATATTTACCTTGCCAAGAAACTTGAATCAAAGGGTATCAGGCTCTTCAATTCAGGTGATTCTATCGAGTTCTGCGATAACAAAATCATCACCTACCAAATACTTGGAAAAGCCAATATCAGAATCCCAAAAACATATATAGCTCCAAAGACTTTTGAGGGTCTTGGATACTATGATTTAACATTTGTTAAAGATATCGCAGAAGACATCGGTTATCCTCTTGTTATCAAAGAGGCTAGAGGCTCATTTGGCAAACAAGTTTATCTTGCCCATGACTTCGATGAAGCGGAACGCATTATCAAGTCGTTCGGCTATAAGGATTTCCTGCTTCAGGAGTTCATTGAATCATCTTGCGGAAGAGATATTCGCATCAATGTCGTCGGGCATAAGGCGATTGTCTCTATGCTGAGAGAGAATCCTAATGATTTCCGTTCGAATATCACGAACGGCGGTTCAGGCAAGGCCTATACTCCAAAACCTGAATACATTTCGCTTGCAGAAGAGGCAAGCCGTGCTTTAAACCTGGATTTTGCCGGGGTAGACGTCATGTTTGGTCCAAATGATGAGCCTATCATCTGCGAAGTTAACTCAAACCCTCAGTTCGCATCAACTAAAGACGCGACAGGGGTGGACTTAAGCGAGTATATCGCCGATCACGTTATCAAAACCTTATGCAAGGAATAATCGTATATAACAAAGAAGACGCTAAACGCAATTGGTGGTTCATCGATGAGATGACCCTTTTGTTTAAGAATTACGGCGTTGATATCACTTTAAAAATAGAGGAAGAACTCACATTTGATGAGCTTCCAGATTTCGTTATATATCGTGCAAGACATCATGAAAATATCGATAAATACGAGTCTTTTGGAGTTAGGGTTTTCAATAATGCTTTGACGAATGAAACCGCAAACGATAAGTTTGTAACTTATGAGTTCGCTGAAAAACTGGGTTTAACAGTCTTAAAAACAACTGAAAACTTAGATAAAGTGGACTACTCGCCAATTGTAATGAAAAGCGTTGATGGACATGGTGGGAAAGAAGTGTTTTTACTCCAATCAAAAGACGATGCAAAACCGGTTAATGGTGTCACCTATGTTTATCAACCGTTATCCGATGAACCTGGCGTTGATATGAGGGTTTATGTCCTCGGAACCGAGCCAAAAGTGGCCATCAAAAGGACGTCCGATACCGATTGGAGAAGCAATTACTCGCTTGGAGGCCATGCAATCGAGGTGGAAATTCCTCCAGAAGTTTGTGATATAAGCAGAAAAATTGCTTTGCAATTGCATTCAGATTTAATCGGAATCGACTTCATCAGAAACAACGGGCAGTGGATTCTGAACGAAATAGAGGATCCGGTCGGTTGTAGAATGGTGTATCACTATTCTAAATACAACATTTTCCAAGAATTTGCCTCTTACATCATGGCAACACTTGGAAAATAGGATAATTGTGTGTATTGTTTCACCTAAGGGGGTACAAATATGATACTTAGCTCTTATTTACCTGAAGCTGGTCAGACATTTGCTTTCGACTATGTTTCAATCGTATTCATGGTAATCCTTTTGCTTTCAGTCATCACTGCGGCAAAGAAAGGTTTTATCGCCGCTCTCATCGGCATGATTTGTTATTTTGGTTCCTATATTTTGGCATCAATGTTCTGCCAGCAACTTGGCGCAGCAGTGTTTAATGCGGGACCTGGCGAAATCGTTTATAAGGCGATCTTCAACTGGATTTCTTCAAAAGGTGGCATCTTCAATGAGACAATCACCCAAGCCAACATGGCGGAGAAACTAGCTGAGGCATTCACCGCACTTGGCGTGCCATCATTCTTGTCTCCAACGCTTGGTTCGCTTGTCCAGCAGTTGAACATCATCCCAGCAGGAGAAGATGGAATCGTTCTCTCAATCGCTATCTCACAGACCGTTTCTGCATACGCATTTATCGCTGCAGCATGGCTTGTCATCTGCTTCGGCGTTCAGCTTGTTTGCTCAATCATCCTTTTCGCTCTCAAGAAGGTCATCAAGAAACTCAAACTCAAGGCAGCGGACTGCGCGCTTGGAGGACTCATTGGTCTTGTGTCAGGCGCAATGACTTGCGTTGCTGTTGCTTACGTCTTTGTCCTCGTTCTCACCTGTACAACATTCGTCGATTTCCTCAAGCCAATGATCGCTTGGGACGATCCAAACACATACACAATAACAAAAGCTTTATGCAACGCTGGAGCTGATATTGCAGCATTGTTCATCGCGTAGGTAGAGTTATGAAAAAACGTTCGATTATTGCTGCATTTTTAGTGATGTCCGCACTTGTTTCATGCTCTCCAAAAGAGAAGCCAGAAGAGTTCTATTCAGATGATTTCACCCCTGGACAATACCCGGATGAAATGGATTTAGGAACCGCTATTTTAGCGGCGAAAAGCAACATTAAAGACGCACCTGATTACAGTCAATTAGAATCCGCTTATATCCATGTTAGCTATGGTGCTGATTTAACTGATTACGTCACTGATTCCGGCAAGGTTTCGGGTAACTATCAGTACGATAATTACGGAGTCTTCTCCAAGAAAAAAGAGAGATTAAGCATCTCATTTAATTACTCGGTTGATGAGACTTTAACAGTCGATGGTGGCGGAACTAAGACCGTTAAAGGCAACACCGTCAATGAAGTGGCTTTCTGGATGGACGGCGATAAAGGATTTGAAGCCTATCACAAGTATTCTTCATCAACCCCAAACGAAGAATCAAAAGTCTACTATGTCAATGAAGGCGAAGATGGCCAAGATTTGAAGGACGCCATTGATTTTGGAACGATATCCGAGATGATCACTCCGCAGATTGATACATGGGAGGATGCGCTTCCTATTCTCGAAAGCGGTGATGTCGAGAATGCCGTATTCCGCGTATCAGGTTACGCTGGCGACTTATACGGTTCATGGGACTATAACGGTTACCACATGGAACTTCAGTCACATTACGGCTACATGGTCTACGAGAAGATAGAAAAAACAACCGCAACATCGCATCAGTACTACAATTATCGTTACATCTACGATGAGAACTTCAAGATTGATGTTCCTGAGTTGGATTCTAGTTGGACATTAAGCGAATAAGGAATTGCCCTCGAAGTGAGGGCTTTTCTTTTTCTTTTATATTTTTAATATACGCACGCGAAAGATGGTTTCTAATTGGCAAAATGAGTCTGTTTTAAAAGAATCTAATTCAATTAGATTACCTTACGCATTTAGCATAATTGTCCACTTTTCAATTTGTAATATATGAAATAATAAGTCGCAACCATAAGGAAGGTACCCTATGAAATTATCAAAGAAATACTTTTTATGCATGTCTTTGGCCCTCGTTTTAGCATCCTGCGGCGGTGGTAAAGGACCTGCATCATCAAAGAACGATGTTCCTGAGTCTTCTGAACCAGAATTCGTCATGCCTGAAGCAGACGATGTCTTTATCGAAGAAGTAACAAAGTTCGATGAACCACAGTCCATCTACACCGAGAAGATGAAAACATTCTTGAAAGAAGATGGATTAAGGCTCGCTGAATTAACACAGGCTGAAGCGGCAACATATGCAGACGGCAAGTCAAATCTCTCATCCCCAGAGCCACTCAAAATCTCTTGGGAGCATGAATATGGCGCTGATTTCGATCATTACGAAGTAGACGTCTATGAATGGGGCAAATTAGATAACCCAGTAGTCGTTAAATCGGACACAACAAACGCCAACGTTTATAACCTTGGCCCAGGTAAATACTATTATCAGGTTAAAGCTGTTTATAAGGACGATCACGAAGAAGTATCTGATTTCTATCCAGTAGAAGTGGATATGAGCTTAGGAAACGGCGAATATGGCACAATCCGCCCTTGGCACGTCGATGGCATCACCAACTGCCGTGATTTAGGCGGAACCAAGTTAGCAGGTGGAGGAACGCTCAAATATGGTGTTCTCTACCGCACATCATCATTCGCAGACTACAACATGGACAAGAAGACAATCACCGATGAGGGTAGAGAAGTCATTAAGTCATGGGGTATCAAGACCGAAATCGAATTAAGAGGTGGCCCTTCTGGAACTGGAGGCGAATCATCATTCGCAACCGCAGACACAGTATCTGAAATCCCTGGAGTTGACTATAAGTTCGTGCCATGGGCTTACCAAAATGGTAAGAACCTCATCTACAGAAACATCGAACCATTGAGAAAGACATTCGATATCTTAGGTGATCCAGCAAACTATCCAATCGACTTCCATTGCCGTATCGGAACCGATAGAACAGGCGCAGTTGCGCTCTTAGTCAATGGTTTAGTCGGTGTTTCACTCGGTGACATCTATAAAGACTATATGTTCTCCAACTTCGGAAACATCGGTAAGACAACATACGTCAACCAGGATAACGATGACTCAACAAAAGCATATGTTAAGGAAATCGAGACATTCCCTGGCGAGACATTCAACAACAAGGTCTATAGCTTCTTAAGAGCAATCGGCATTCCAACCGAGAAACTCGATAACATCATTGATATGTTAACAGAGGGTGACAAAGTCACCGATAACCCAGTTATCACAGTCGTTGATGCAAAAGATGCGACAGGAGACGGCGTCGCTTCAACCCAGGATACGATTAGAGACCCTGCATGCTACGTCAAACTCGACGCTAATAAGTCAGAGAGATTCTCCTTGAACCTCCCAGAGGATACAAAAGGAAAGCTCTTCGCAAACATTAAGATTGCTTCTATCTCAGCATCAACTAAGTTTGGCTCAGTCTTATCCGCTAAGGTTAATGGCAATGAAGTTGAACTCATCACAAAGGACAGACCAGTTGGATGGGGTTCAAGCGTTACAAACGGCATCGGATTAAACGGTGACTACTGGATTCCGGTTGAACTCGCAGAACTCGACCTCTATTCAGGTGAGAACACAATCGATCTCACAGCGTTAGTTAAAGACGTTCAGATTTCACAGGTCGCATTCCTTCCGAACGACTAACAAATCAAAAGGAGGCCCTTCAAGGTAACCTCCTTTTTATATTGCTCGTTTTATGTAGTGGCCTCGAGTGTAGTCGATATCCGTTTCTCCTTCATTATCAAGAGAGTAGAGGACATCGTAACACTTATCCTCATCTTCATCGGTGAACTGCAGATAGAAACTAGAGACGTGAATGTTGATTAATTCATCCATTTTATCTAAAAGATAAATAGGTCTATCCATCAAGATTCTGATGTTACAGTTTTTGTCGCCGATCATGTGGTAACGGCAGTGCATACGGTCATTTAACTCGTATACATGTTTATGGCATCTGTCGCAGTGTATTCCTTTGTTGCCAAAGTGTGTTCCAATTGGGCATGACTTCATAATCATCGCATCCGCTTTACCGTAGACCATGACGCCAACATTAGGGTAAACGCCGTTTCTAGCAAAATAATCATCGATCATTGATTTGATTGACGCTCTATCGAGTTCAAGAGAAGCGATAACCTCCTTAAAACCGAATTCATAATAGCAATCTAGCGCATAGGAGTTTGTGACATTGCAGTATGGCGAGGCTATTAGATCGCCATGTCCCTGAACGATGAAGTTAACAATTGACTCATCCGCGTTGAATGTAGGTTCTAGAGAGATTCTAGGCGTGAGTTCGTGTTCAGCGTCTCTTTCCATGAAGGTGGTGATACGCTTATTCTTGAGAACAAATTTCTGCTCATCCGTTTCGGCAATAGCCTTAACCTCATGGTATCCTGGACCGATAGCAATCTCAGCGGTATATGGTAGTGGATGGACTTCGTTCTCAACGATTAAAGCGTTCTTCAAAGCTTCGAACGCATCGTTTCTCAACTTGTTTAGCATCGAGATCGGGATGAAGCAATTCTCATAATCCATCTCGATATTTGCTATTTGATATGGATATTCTCCAGATTTCTTGAGCTGCTCGATGATTCTTTCCTCGGTTGTGCCCTTATTGAGCGCTTCTAAGGCGTTTTCTCCCGTGGTCTTTATAGTTTTGCCTAAAAAGGCAATTGTTAGCTCTAATGGACTGTTTGGTCTAGCGAAGAATTTAGCTTCAACATCGACTTTAATCTTGTCTTTCAACTCTTCTTCGAGGGTTTTGTTCAAGAGATAGTCCTTGGTTCTAATGACTTCGAGGTTGTTTAACTTATAAGCTTCCTCGATTCCTGATAGTTCAACGACATCGTTTGCGTGCGCCTCTTCAACCGGATTTGACTTGAGGAACATCTTTTCGATTGTGAGGCCGAATTGCTTCTTATCGTTGAAGCGGATGCCATCTAATCTATGGATTGTTTTCTCTAATTTGATTGAGACTCTGTTGTTTGTCGTTTTGATAACTTTGCCAATACGTTCTCCTTGATGAGAAGAAGTGTCGGTATTGAGGAGCCTGAATGGTGATTCATCAAATAGATACCCTCTCGTGAATTTACGGGAGAATATCTTCTGAAGGTTTTCCCTATCTTCACGGCCGTATGTATTTACCTCGCCAATCGCGTCTAATGCGTGTCTATATGACTTTGTGACCTGGTAAATATACTCATTTGTCTTGAGTCTTCCCTCGATTTTAAATGAATCGACCCCAAGTTTAGCGAGTTCCCCGATTCTATCGAGTGTCATGAGGTCTTTTGTTGAGATAGCAAAGCTAGGGTCGGATATTTTGACTCCATCCTCATATATTGAATAGGACATACGGCATGGCTGAGCGCATCTGCCGCGGTTGCCTGACCTATCCCCGATGAAAGAGGATAATAAGCAGTTGCCCGAATACGATACGCATAATGCGCCGTGAACGAAGACTTCAACCTCGACTCCAAGGTCTTTTATGGCTTTGATCATCTCCACATTCGCCTCTCTAGCGAGGACAATTCTCTTAAAACCGATCTTTATCAACGCTTTAGCCTGCTCTAAGTTATGGCAGTTCAACTGAGTTGATGCGTTAAGTGGCAAATCAGGCAACGTCTTGTGCAAATAACTAGCGAGACCAAGGTCTTGGATAATCACTCCATCGACATTGATTCCATATAAGAACTGAGCGAATTCTACCGCAGCGAAAAACTCATCCTGATAGAGGAG
>DCHU01000017.1:0-22274 GCA_002314915.1 Caryophanales bacterium UBA1744 | reverse complement strand
TTGGAGAAGTTATCCGCGCTTGCTCTAGCGCTGAAGGATTTGCCTCCAAGGTATATGGCATCCGCTCCGCCTTTGAGGGCAGAAAGGGCGTTATTATAGTTTCCGGCTGGTGATAATAATTCCATGTGAAAGATTTTATCATATACGCCTTTTAATTATTAGTGCGTACACGTTAATTAAAGAAAAGTGTCGATGGCATCTATATTCTCCAAAACGATTACAAATCATTCACCCTCTAATCTCTTGTCTTAATAATGACAATTAGTAAACTAATGCTCGCAAGGAGGATTGAAGATCATGAAAATTGGATTATCCGCAGAATCAACCTGCGACTTGCAGAAAGACTTATTAAAACAATACAGCATCCACACAACCCCATTCACCATCATCATGGGAGAAGAAACATTCCTAGATGGAGAGGTTAAGGGCGAGGATGTGTTCGCATATTTCGACAAGACTGGCACGTTGCCTAGGACCAGCGCGGTTAACGAGCCTCAATACGAGGAATATTTCTCTGAACTGAAGAAGGAATACGATGTCATCATCCATATCGGATTCGGAGGCAAGATGTCCTCAAGTTTATCGCATGCCCAATCGGTTGCTGAGAAACTTGGAAATATCTATGTTATCGACTCCAATAACCTTTCAACAGGTATCGCATTGCAACTCATTTACGCAAGAAAACTTATAGACGCCGGCAAAAACCCTGAAGAAATCGTAAAAGCAGTGGAAGAGCGTGTAGATTCGGTCCAGGCATCATTCGGCATTGAATCGGTTAACTACCTTTATAAAGGCGGAAGATGCAGCGCGGTTGCGGCATTCGCGGCAGGCATGTTTCAAATAAGACCTCAAGTAATCGTTAAAGACGGCGGAATGATCGCAGGAAAGAAATACAAAGGCAGGATGAAGAGATGGGCGGCTGAATACGCTAAAGACACATTCGAACAATTCAATAACCCTGACCACGATGTCTGTTTCATCACTTATAGCTCTGCAGACGAAGAAGTGTTAGATGCGGTCGAAGAAATCGTTAAACAGCACGGATTCAAAACCATCCACAAAACCATCGCAAATTGCACCATCTCGTCACATTGCGGGCCTCATTGCTTGGGCGTCCTTTACTACAATGATGGCGACCATCCTATCGATTAATGGGTTTATTTATAAAAAAGTGCAAAAAGTAGTTGTTAATTAAATCATTCTATTGATAGAATATCGCTGCGGAAGATCCCAATAGTGGCTCCGTAACACTCAAATTAACTTATTGAGTGGTCCCGAACAGGGCCACTCTTTATTTTTGGAGGGAAGAATGAACGAATTGAAGACAGTTCAAGAACTCTTGAGTGAACCTCTCGCAAATGAGGGCTTCGAGATATACGAATGCACCTTATCACGCGATAAGTCAGGTCTCACTTTAAGAATCACAGTTGATCGCGTTGACCCAATCAGCCTTGATGACATCATCCACGTCGGTGACATCATCAATCCGATACTCGATGCGAATGACCCCATCAAAGATCCCTACACCTTGGATATCTCGTCCCTCGGTGCAGAGAAGCCAATCAAACTTGAGAGGCTAAATTCTTACGTCGGTAGCTATGTTAACTTGCACCTTAGCCACCCTTACAAAGGCGCCAACATTCTCGAAGGCGACATCGTAAACGTAACTGATGAGATTCTTACCCTCGAAGTAAGAGAGAAGACGAGAAAGAAAAACATCGATCTCCCATTAAAGGACATCGATAAAGCAAGATTAGCCATCAAATTCTAAGGAAAAGGATAAAAAGTATGGATGCATTAGAATTCAGAAATGCGGTAAACGCTATCGCAGAAACAAAGGGTATCGATCCAAGTGAAGTTGTATCCGCCCTTAAGGAAGCTTTAGAAAAAGCTTACATCAAGTATCTTGGCGGAGGAGACGATGCAGAAGTCCTCGCCACAATCGATGAAGAGAACGGCGCTATCACAGTTTGCCAGTTCAAGAACGTCGTTGAAGAAGTCGAGGATGACTACCTCGAAATCTCTTTAGAGGACGCTAAGGAAGACTATGAAGCTTCATTAGAGCACCTCAAAGAGGAATATGACGACATCAAGAAGAGCAAGAAGGTTCCACAGTCAAAGAAGAATGACTACCTCTTCCTCATCGAGAAAGTTAAAGAAGAAAAGTCACACCTCAAGTATGGAGAGAAGTATGCAATGTACGCTCCATTAACCGAGATGGGCAAGCTCACAATCAATGCAGTTAAGGCTACATTAAAGATGAGAATCGCTGAGTCTGAAAGAACAGCATTATATGAGATCTACAAAGACCACATCGGCGAAATCATCACAGGACGCGTCGAGAAATATGACGATAAGTCCGCTCTCATCAACATCGGAAGAACCGTTGTTGAATTAACACGTAAGGCTATGATCGGCAACGAAGACTTCACCGTTGGCGAAACAGTCAAAGTCTACATCCAGGAAGTTAAATCAGTCACTCCAGACGGCAAGCCACAGAAGGGCCCACAGATTGAAATCACACGTTCATCAGAAGGCTTCTTAAAGAGACTCTTCGAAGAAGAAATCCACGAAATCTTCGAGGGAACAGTCCTTGTTAAGGGCATTGCACGTGAAGCAGGCGTCAGATCAAAAGTCGCAGTTTACTCCTCACTTGAAGACGTCGACGCAACAGGTTCATGTATCGGTCCTGGCGGTTCACGTATCCAGAAAATCGTCGGCCAGTTAGGCAACTCCAATGACAAAGAGAAGATCGATGTCATCGCATGGAGCGAGAACGCAGGCTTATTCATCGCAGAAGCTCTTAGACCAGCAACAGTCTTAGGCGTTGCAATCAACGAGCCAGATGAAGAAGACGAGAGACCAAGCGCAACAGCAATCGTCAAAGACGAGGCATTATCAGTCGCTATCGGTAAGAAGGGCGCTAACGCAAGATTAGCAAACAAGCTCACCGGTTACTCAATCGACGTCATCACACTCTCAACAGCTGAAGAAGAGGGAATCAAGTACACAACAATCGAAGAACTCAAGAAGACAGCTGAAGAAGAGAAGAAGGTCAAAGCACGTGCTGCATTCGCTGCTAAGTCATTCGAAGAAGCTGCTAAGAAGGCTGAAGAGGCTCCAGTTGAGGAAGTCACACCAATCATCGAGACAGTCGAAGTCGAAGAAGAGACAGTTGAGGACATCCCAGCAGTTGAAGTTGCTCCAGCTCCAGTTGAAGCACCTGCTCCAGCACCGGTTGTTGAAGAGCCTGTTAAGCCAGTCGAACCAACAATCCAGGTCAAGACAACAAAGACAATCGCTGACCTCGAGGCTTCATTATCATCTAAGCCAGCTGCTAAGAAGTCATCTAAGCCAGACTACAAGAAGAAGAAGCCACACCAGATTACTGATGAGGAAGTCGAGCCAGTTAAGCCAACTGAGGTAAAGGTCGCTCCAGAAGCAATGCCAATCTACTCAGAGGAAGAATTAGCGGAAATCGAGAGAGAAGAAGAGGCAATGTACGAGGATGACGAGTACATCGATCCAGAGCTCTACGACGATTACGACGAAGACAACTATTAATATGCAAATCCAGAATAAGAGATTAGACCTTGTGAGCCGTGAGTCTCTCCCGGTTGAAGAACTCACGAGATTCACGAAAAAGGACGGGAAGATTATTCTTCCTGCCCTCTCTTATGAAGGTAGAGGCTATTACATAAAGAAAGGCTCAATTGAGACGGCAATCAAACGCAAAGTGTTTGACCGCTTGCTCAGAAGGAGCCTCACAGTAGAAGAGAAGGAGTCCTTACTTAACTATGAACGCTAAATTAGGATTTCTCGGGATTCTCTTCCGCGCCAACAAAGCGCGCATAGGCGATGAGCTCGACAAGACCCTCTTGAAGGCTAACTTAGTAATCGTTGCATATGATGCAATGAGCAACACTGCAGCCGCATTTACAAGAAGGTTAAGCGAACACGCCATTCCCTTCAAAATAGAATTTACCAAAGAGGAACTCGGCAGCGCTGTGGGCCGCAATGAAGTCAATTTTATTGGCATCTACGACTCAAAGGCCGCCAAGGCGTACCTCAGGAAAGGAGAATAACCATGGGACAGAACAACAAAGGCAATTTCCATTCCAAAAAGAATGACAAGAACAAAGGCAGAACATCGAACTTCGAGTCACGCCCTAACAACACCAAGAAAGATGACAGAAGCGCTAAGGTCAACGGCGGAGTATTCGTTTACTCAAAGCCATTAACCGTAGGCGAATTATCAACTGCCATCAACGTACCGGTTCCACAGATTATCAAATACTTCTTCATGCAGGGTAAGATGGTCACCATCAACCAGATGCTTGAAGATGAAATGATCGGCGAATTATGCCTTGAATTCGGATATGACTTCAAGAAAGAGAAAATCGTCGATGCAGAACACTTCGAAGACCTTGAGATTGAGGATGATGAGTCGCTTCTCGAAGAGAGACCTCCAGTCGTCACAGTCATGGGTCACGTCGACCACGGAAAAACATCCATCATCGACGCAATCAGAAACTCAAATGTCGCAGCACACGAAGCAGGCGGTATCTCACAGGCAATCGGTGCTTACCAGAAAGAATACCAGGGCAAGAAGATCACAATCATCGATACTCCTGGACACGCAGCTTTCACCGCAATGAGAGCTCGTGGCGCATCAGTCACCGATATCTGCGTACTTGTTGTAGCAGCTGACGACGGTGTCATGCCACAGACGATCGAAGCTATCGACCACGCTAAAGCAGCAAACTGCGAAATCATCGTCGCAATCAACAAAATCGACGCTCCTGGAGCAAATCCAAGACGCGCTATGGAAATGCTCATGGCACACAACGTCATCTCAGAAGAGTATGGCGGCGACGTCATGATGGTTCCTTGCTCAGCCAAAACCGGCGAAGGAATCAACGATTTACTCGAAGCTATCAGCCTTAAGGCTGAGATGGCTGAATTAAAGGCAAATCCAAACAGATACGCTATCGGTACCGTCCTTGAAGCTAACTTAGACAAGGGCGAAGGACCAAAAGCTACATTGCTCGTTCAGAACGGCACACTTACCAATGCAGACTACGTCGTTGTCGGCGAAATCTATGGTAAGGTCAGACGTATGACAAATGACCACGGTATGGTCGTTAAGTCAGCCGGACCTTCAGTTCCAGTTGCAGTCATCGGTTTATCAGCAGTTCCATCTGCAGGCGATAGATTCATGGCATTCCCAACCGAGAAGGAAGCAAAAGCAATCGCAGAGGCTCGTGCACTCGAAAAACTCCAGAAGGAGAGAGCGGGCACCAGCGCTATGTCGCTCGCAGATTTAAATAACCTCGTCAACGCAGGCAAAATCAAAGACATCAACGTCGTTGTAAAAGCTGATACAGACGGATCTGCAGAAGCACTTAAGGCATCGCTTGAAAAGATGTCCAATGACCAGGTCAGAATCAAGGTCATCGCCGCAAACGCAGGCGCTATCTCAGATTCAGACGTTCTTCTCGCATCCGCATCAAACGCAATCATCTACGGCTTCAATGTCCGTCCAGATGCACGCGTTAGAGCAAAAGCTGCAGAAGAAGGCGTTGAAATCCGTTTACACCGTATCATTTACGAATTAATCGACGAAATGACAGCCGCTATCAAGGGTATGTATCAGGCTGAGATGGTTGAATCCATCACAGGCCAGGTCGAAGTTAGACATCTATATAAGATTTCTAAAATCGGCACAGTCGCTGGTTCATACGTCACTTCTGGCGTCATCAAGGCAGGTTCAAAGATCCGCTTATTAAGAGACGGCGTCGTCATCTATGAAGGTGAGTTAGGCTCACTCCAGAGATTCAAAGACGCTGCAAAAGAGGTCAAGCAGGGTTATGAGTGCGGTGTCACAGTCGCAGGCTATAACGATCTTAAGGAAGGCGACATCATCGAAGGCTACGAGATGATTGAGAAAGAATAAGATGCCAAAGACCAAAAGAAACAACAACCAGAAGGAGAGAATCAAGGCTCTCATCGACAAGAACATCAGAACCGTCCTCATGATGGAGCTGAAGAATCCAAAAGTCGGTGTCCCTATGGTCAACGAAGTTGTGGTCTCAAATGACTATCAGCTTTGTACCGTATACGTATCATTCTTCGGCAACAAATATCCAAAACAGGCATTCGAAGAATTACTTCGTTGCAAAGGAGCGGTCAGAAGCTTGCTCGCCAAGAGATTAGACATCTACAAGTGTCCTGACATCAAGTTCATCTATGATGATCAGTTCGATAAAGGCGACAACATCGATAGACTCCTCGCAAAAGAAGCAGAAGACATCGAAAACGCCAAAAAAGGAATGTAAAAACAAGAGTCAGAGTAAAATCTGGCTCTTTTTTTCGTACTCTGTATAAATTTTGAGGAAATAAACTCATTTCCCCTTCTATTTATTAGTGGAGGGCCAAGGCTAGGAAGGGCCGATGTACCTCACGTTCGCGATCGCGATCGTCCTGGTTATCGCGATACTAGCTAGGGTGCGGAAGTAGTCCCAGGACTATAAAAAAGAAGGCCCAGTGATGGGTCTTCGAAAAAAAAGCACCTATAGTATATCACGTTACGCCAAAAGCTCAACCTGGTGTGCTGCACGCCGCCACGGGGCGCGCTATTGAAACTTTTTTTGCGAATTTTGCAAGTTTTAGGGAAAAAATCGCGATTTCTCCTCTATATATTAGTGAGGATACCTCTAAAATCCTCAACCCACCGGGCTTGTTCTTTTATCTTCGGCTTGTTGCACCTACCCATTTTACCCAATACTGTTATTGTCATTAACAAGCTTGTACTACCCCTTTATTCTTCAAAAAAGGACCCAGCCCGGGGGTCCTTTTACTTACTAAGTTTTGCTGCGAACTTGGTCTTACCTCTGATATTGAGCTTCTTGAGTCCAAGATGAGATACAAGCGTGTTTCTAGGCCTCGAGAAGAAGATTGTCACTTTGCCTGTAATCTCAAGTAATTCATCAATTATCTTATCTAAGCAAGGTAACAAGATGTCATCATCGAGTTTAGAGAATTCTATTTTTGATAAATGGTGGTCTATCATTAGGTAAGAAATATATCCGATAATATCTTTATTTTTAAATAAGTTATACCTTACATATTCAACTGTAGATAACGGATCTTTTTTAATGATAACTCCATTAATATTCCATTCTATAGATTCTGCGTAAAGGATTGGTTTATCATCGCTCAACGCCTTTCTGATGTTGTCTTTCGCATCTTTCCTGTTCTCATAAATCAACTCTGTAAGTTTTACGAAATCCTCAGAGCGGCCCTTTACCCAAGGATTATTGATGGAAGGCAACTCGACTTCTAGTTCGTTTACAAACCTATCGATATTCGAATCGTAGCAGTGGATAAAAGGTCTAATAAAAGAAACGTTAGACCCAAATACTTTAGATTTTGGTCTTAAGGCATTGATTTTTCCCTCAGTAACCACGCTCTTATAAAGGTGTTCTAAAGAATCCTCATGGGTTGCAGCTAAAGCAATCTTCTTAGCTCTATTCTCTCTTGCGAACATCGCCAACAGCTTTCTTTCTAACTTTAGGAATGCTGAAGTAGAACCATCTTTTCCTTTTGCGTTCATCATCATTACAACATCGGTTCCATCGATAATTGAGATGTTATTGAATACACTTTGAAGCGTATTCACGCTTTCTTTGTTAAAACCGTAATCAATCGCAGTTAAAACAACCTTAAATTTCTTTTTGGAGTAATAAGGGTATACTTCCAAAGCTTTTGCTAAAGCAAGGGATGCCTTTGTGCCATCAAGATAAAGAACGACTTTGTCTTTCTCGTTGATGAGATTGAAGTCGTTATCAGCTTTCTTTAATGATGATAAGATTGAGCGAATGGAATTCATAAGCAATAAACATTATAATGTTTTTGTATGTTAAACGGAATTATTCTCCTCGATAAAGAAGAAGGACTTACTTCTCGTAAGATCGATAACAAGATAATGAACCTGTTCCAGACGAGGAAAGTAGGGCATTTAGGCACGCTTGACCCATTTGCTACAGGACTTTTGGTCATAGGCGTCAACAAAGGTACAAAATGCCTGACATATATCGATGATTCTAAGAAAACATACGTAGCGACACTCGTTTTGGGAAAAAAGACATCAACTGGAGACTTAACTGGTGAGTTTATCGATGAAAAAGAGGTTAAAACGCTCGATTTGAAGACAATCGAGGATACTCTTGCATCATTCCTCGGTAAAAGCGAGCAAATACCTCCAATGACCTCTGCCATCAAAGTGAATGGACAAGCCTTATACAAGATTGCCCACAAAGGCGGGGAAGTGGAGAGAAAGCCTAGACCTATTGAGATTTTCTCAATAAAGGTCATTGAGTTCAAAGATAACGTATTGGTATTCGAAACCGAAGTATCAAGAGGCACATACATTCGCGTGCTAGGTGAAGATATCGCCCTTAAACTCGGTACCGTTGGCTATCTATCTGCATTAAGAAGAACGAAAGTGGACAACATCTCAATCGAAGATGCGGTAAAACTCGATGATTTAACAGAAAACGATTTGCATAACGCGGTCAACATGATTAATATTCCTCATTACGAGATCAACGACGTTGAGTTAGGTCTCGTTATGAATGGCAGACGTTTGAGGCTCAAGAGCTGTGAAGAAAAGCTTCTCTTGGTCCACAATAACGAATGCGTTGCGGTCTATTCAAAGATTGAGGATAGGCATTATCAACCAGAAAGAGGACTCTTCTAGTGAGCAAGATTATTTATTTGGACAACGAATACATCAACAGAGACGAAGGCGACTTAATTGTTGTTCTCGGAAACTTTGATGGTTTTCATGTCGGCCATATGTCTTTGTTCGAAGAGGCTTTAAAGATTAAAGAGGAAACAGGCGGAGTTACATCAGCGGTAATATTCGACGCATCGCCAGCCCAGATTCTTCATCATAAGTCACTTAGATACATAACACCTCTCAATGATAAAGTTGGACGCCTTGAACAAATGGGTATAGATGTAATCTATATCGTCCATATGACATTGGAATTCCTCAAACAGACAAAAGACGAATTCTTGGATTTCCTTAATTATTCTCTTCACCCAATCGCTATCGTTGTTGGAGAAGATTATTCATTCGGAGATAAAGCGGAAGGCAAAGTGGCTGATTTAAAATCAGTATTCGGCGACACATTGCATGTTATGACCCTCATCAGGAACGAAAATGGTGAGAAATATTCAACCCAGGCGATCGTTAAACTCCTGGAAGAAGGCAAGATTGAAGAAGCAAATAAATGCTTAATCTATCCATATGCAGTGGTGGGCAAGGTAATCGCAGGTAGACAAAACGGCAGAACGATCGGATTCCCAACCGCCAATCTTGAACTTGCAGCCGATTACGTCATTCCAAAACGCGGCGTTTATACTGGCGAAGTAGCCTTAGAAAACGGCGATGTTTATCCATCCATCATCAACATTGGAACGAATCCAACGGTCAACGATGACAACAACATCAGAATTGAAGCGTATCTTGATGGATATGACGGCAACCTCTATGAACACTATGTTCAGGTATCATTCCTAACTTATATAAGAGATGAGAGAAAATTCGCTTCATTAGATGACTTAAAGAAACAATTAGAAAGCGATATTCAACTTGTAAGATAAAAGAAAAAGTCCGATGTGGTCGGACTTTTTTGTTTGCTTTGATCACTTGCCTTCAGCTTCTCTAAGAGCTTTCTGGTGTGCGTCGAATTTCTTTCTGTCGGCAGTTGCCAAGATTCTCTTTCTCATTCTGATTGAGTTTGGAGTGATTTCAACAAGCTCATCTGAGTTGATGTAGTCTAAGCAAGCTTCAAGAGACATACGTCTTGGTGCCTTAAGGACGATTGTCTGTTCCTTAACTGAGGAACGGATGTTGTTCTTTGGTTTTTCTTCTGTGCAGTTGACAGCCATATCGACTGGGTATCTGTGCTCACCGACGATCATACCCTCATATGTGACGACTGATGGGGTGATGAACATAGTTCCGTGAGTCTCAACCTTCTGCAAAGCGAATGATGTTGCAGTACCGTTTGATGTAGCGACGAGAACGCCGATATTTCTCTCAGCGACGATGCCCTTGATCATTGGGCGGTAGTCTTTGAAGGTGTGGTTGATGATGCCATAACCCTTTGTGAGAGTCATGAAGTTGGAGACGAAACCGATTAATCCACGTGATGGGATAACGTAGACGAGTCTTGTGTTGATGCCGTCATCGTCCATAGTGACGAGTTCTGCGTTTCTTTCGCCTAAGATTGTCATCATATCGCCGACGAATTCGTTTGGAACATCGATCTGCAAGTCTTCGAACGGTTCGCATTTGCGGCCATCGATTTCTTTGATGATGACTGTTGGCTGTGAAACCTGTAACTCATAGCCTTCACGTCTCATGTTCTCTATGAGAACACCTAAATGTAATTCACCACGTCCAGCGACTAACCAAGTCTCTGTATTTGGGATTCTTGAGAATTTGAGGGAGACGTCTCTCTGCATTTCGTTATAGAGTCTATCCTCGATAACTCTAGCAGTGACTAATTTGCCGTCTTTTCCTCTTAAAGGGGATGTGTTTGTGCCGAATTCCATCTGAAGTGTTGGCTCATCAACACGGAGCAGTGGAAGTGGGTCAATGACGCCCTGGGCGCAGCATGTGTCTGAAACGCCCATGTCTGGTAAACCTGCTATACCGCAGATGTCGCCTGCATTGACTTCAGGAACTTCGATTCTGTTCATTCCGAAGAATGTGTAGAGTTTCATGACCTTGAAGTTCTTTGTTGAACCGTCTGGTTTGATGTCTGTTAATGTGTCGCCGACCTTAACTCCGCCTTTTCTTACGGTACCGATGCCGATACGTCCGACGAAATCGTTGTAGTCGAGGAGTGCTGACTGCCACTGGAATGGAGATTCTGGCTCGCATCTTGGCTCTGGCGTTTCCTTAACGATTAAGTCTAATAAGCAATCCATACCAGGTACCTGAGTTGAGAGGTCTGCATCCATGGAAGATGTGTTGTTGAGAGCTGAGACATAGCAGACTGGGAAGTCTAATAAATCCTCGTCAGCGCCAAGCTCGATCAAGAGGTCTAAAACTTCGTCAACCGCTTTCTGAATATCAGCGTTTGGTCTGTCGACTTTATTGACGACGACGATTGGCTTGATGTGATTCTCGAGAGCGTTCTTCAAAACGAATCTTGTCTGAGGCATTGTGCCCTCGTATGCATCAACGACGAGCAAGCATCCGTCGACCATGTGCATGATACGCTCAACTTCGCCGCCGAAGTCTGCGTGTCCTGGGGTATCAACGATGTTGATCTTTGTATCTTTCCAATTGATAGCAGTGGTCTTTGCTAAGATTGTGATTCCTCTTTCGTGTTCAATTGCGTTGGAGTCCATCATTCTGTCTCTGATGGCCTCGTTATCGCGGAATGTGTGTGATCCGACGAGAAGTGAGTTAACCAATGTTGTTTTACCGTGGTCAACGTGTGCGATAATCGCGATGTTTCTCATGTTCATTTTCGGGTCCTCCTTAAAAGTCCGGTGGTGATATTAAACCCATGTGCGTAGATGCGCAAGAAAAAAAGAGCCAAATCTTTCGATTGGCCCTTTAGAAAGCACTTACTTTATTAACTCGAAGAGGTTAAATGCCTCTTTAATCGCGTCATCCATATCGAAGTACTTGTAATTAGCAAGTCTTCCAAGGAAGTATACGTTCTCTTCTTTTGAGGCGAGTTCACGGTATTGTTCTGCAAGTGAATTATTCACTTCATCATTAATAGTGTAGTAAGGAATCTTGCCTTCGCAGTATGAGTCTGGATACTCGCGGGTAACGTATGTTGAGTAGTTGTTTCTGCAGCTTGAGTCGAAGTGCTTGTGCTCAGTGATACGTGTCCATGCAGGTTCGCGTGTTGTGTAGTTGACAACTGCATTATGCTGGAAATCATTCATCTCATAACGCTCCGTTTCAAAGCGGAGGGATCTGTACTGGAGGTTGCCGAGAGAGTAGTTGAAATACTCGTCTAAAAGTCCTGTGTAAATGACCTTTTCTGCGATGTCGTTATACTCTTCTCTATTCTCGAAATAATCGGTTGAGCAACGGACTTCAATTCCTTCCAAAAGATTGTCAATCAAAGATGAGAATCCGCCCTCTGGAATGGCCTGATAAATATCGTTGAAGTAGTTGTTGTTGTACTCGAATCTTAAAGGTAATCTCTTGATGATTGAAGCAGGTAAATCCTTGCAGTCTCTATCCCATTGTTTCTCGGTGTAACCCTTGATTAAAGTCTCATAAATTGTGCGACCGACAAGGGATAAGGCCTGTTCCTCGAGGTTCTGAGGTTCACTTATTCCTTCTTTTGCGACTTCCTCAGCAATCTTCGCTTTTGCCTCTTCAGCGGTGTTCACGCCCCATAATTCGTGGAATGTGTTCATGTTGAATGGCATGTGGTAGATTTTGCCGTTGTAGTTAGCGAGTGGAGTGTTGACGAAAGGCAAAGCCTTACAGTACTTGTTGAAGAACTCCCAAACATCATCGTATGAGGTGTGGAAGATGTGTGGTCCGTAGTCATGGATGGCGATGCCTTCCTCAATGTGGGTAGCGATGTTTCCGCCTACATGATCTCTCTTTTCGAGAACCAAGACTCTCTTTCCGCTATCCGTTAATAATCTCGCCATAGTGGAGCCGGACAAACCCGCACCGACGATCAAGTAATCATATTGTTTCATAGGTGCACATATTATCTCACAACTAATCAAAAACACATAATTTCTAACATTTCGCGATTTTTATACGAATTTCCTTGCACAATACTTTTTTATAAAGTAAAGTATGCCTCGCGACATCACATGGTGTTAGCTCTACTCCAGAACTGCACATTGTCTTAGCCGCATAAAAAACAAAGAAGGAGAAATTCAAATGACAAAAGAAGAAAAGAAGGTCATCGTCGCTAAGTTCGGCGCAGATGAAAAGGACACAGGTTCCGCTTCTGTTCAGGTTGCTCTCTTAACAAAGAGAATCTCTGAACTCACAGCTCACATCAAGGCTAACCACGGAGACGCAACTGCAAGCCGCGCTCTCATGGCACTTGTTGGTAAGAGAAAGAGACTTCTTAGCTACCTTGCTAAGAACGACAACGACGCTTACACAAAGCTCATTGCTGAATTAGGTCTCAGAAAGTAATTTCACCCAAAAAAGTTAACCGTCTCCGAAATGAGGCGGTTTTCTTTATTTAAAAGGTAGATTTATCTTCCTTTTAAGAATTAAAGTGGTAACATATCAGCGTTCATTAATTATCTAAAGAGAAAAAAGAGGAAAAGAAACATGAAACAAACATTCACCCTCGACTTCGAAGGAAGAACCTTAACAGTCGAGACAGGCGAAATTGCAAAACAGGCAGACGGTGCAGTCCTCGTTCGCTTCGGCGACACAGTCACTCTCTCAACAGCTTGTTGTGCAGATCAGCCAAAGGGAGGAGATTTCTTCCCATTAACAGTCGATTATATCGAAAAACAGTATGCTGCAGGTAAAATCCCACAGTCATTCTTAAGAAGAGAAGGAAGACCAGACGAGCACGGCATCTTATCCGCTCGTTTAATCGATCGTCCAATCCGTCCATTATTCGCAGAAGGCTTCAGAAACGAAGTTCAGATCGTCAACACAGTCATGTCTGTTGATAGAAACAACACTCCAGAAATGACCGCTATGTTCGGCGCATCTCTCGCACTCTGCGTCTCCAATATTCCATTTGATGGCCCAGTCGCAGGCGTCTATGTCGGACGTGTCAATGGCGAACTCGTCATCGATCCAAACGAAGAGCAGAAGGCAGCATCAGACATCAACCTCGCAGTCGCTGGTACAGCAGACGCAATCATGATGGTTGAAGCAGGTGCAGCAGAAGTTCCTGAAGAAGAAATGCTCGATGCTATCATGTTCGGACATGAGGCAATCAAGAAATTATGCGCATTCCAGGCTGAAATCGTCGCAGCATGCGGCAAAGAGAAGAGAGTTATCGAACTCTATGCTCCATCAGCAGAAGTCGTCGACGATATCAACGGCAGAATCAAAGAGAGAATGTGCAAAGCAATCTCAATCTTCGACAAGCTCGAAAGACAGAATGCTATGGATGCTCTTAAGGCAGAAATCCTTGATGACTACGACACACGTGAATACAAGGACGAGAAAGAGCACAACAAGACAATGATGATGGTCAACGACATCCTTGAAAACATGGTCGCTGACGAAGTCAGAAGACTCATCACAGAAGAAAAAGTCAGACCAGACGGCCGTAAGGTTGATGAAATCCGTCCATTAGACGCACAGGTTGACTTATTCCCAAGAACCCACGGTTCCGCTATGTTCACACGTGGCCAGACACAGGTTATCTCAACAACTACCCTTGGCCCTATGTCAGATGCTCAGATCATCGACAACTTAACAAGTGAAGAATCAAGAAGATTCATGCACCAGTACAACTTCCCACCTTATTCAGTTGGTGAAATCGGAAGAATGGGTACTCCAGGAAGACGTGAAATCGGACACGGCCACTTAGGCGAGACCGCTCTCTCATATGTCATCCCATCAGCAGACGTATTCCCATACACAATCCGCTGCGTTGCTGACGTTGTTGAATCAAATGGTTCATCATCACAGGCTTCCATCTGCGCTTCATGTATGTCATTAATGGCAGCAGGCGTCCCTATCAAAGCTATGGTTTCAGGCATCGCTATGGGCTTAATCACATCCGGCCCATTCGATGGCAAGCACCCATACACAATCCTCACCGATATCCAGGGTCTCGAAGACCACTTCGGTGACATGGACTTCAAGTGCGCTGGCACAGAGAACGGCTTAACAGCTCTCCAGATGGATATCAAGATCCACGGCGTTACAAGAGAAGTCTTAAGCGAAGCTTTAACACAGGCTCACAAAGCACGTGCTGAAATCCGCGAAACAATGAAGACAGCAATCGCTGAGCCAAGAGCAGAAGTTTCTAAGTATGCTCCAAAGATGGTCACATTCAACATCGATCCAGATAAGATCCGTGAAGTCATCGGCACAGGCGGCAAAGTCATCAACGACATCATCACTACATGCGGAAACGTCAAGATTGACGTCGAAGATGATGGTAAGGTCACAATCTACCACTCAGATAAGGAAATGATCGAGAAGGCTAAAGCTAGAATCGACAACATCGTTAGAGTTGCTGAAGTCGGAGAAATCTACGAAGGCACAGTCACACGTGTTGAAGAATACGGCGCATTCGTTAACCTCTTCGGAGACAACGATGGTCTCTGCCACGTCTCAAGACTCGATTGGAAGTACATCGACAACGCAAACAACTTCTGCAAAGTCGGAGACACAATGAAAGTTGTCGTCATCGGACTTGACGAGAAGGGCAAGATCAAAGTTTCTCATAGAGAATTCCTTGAGAAGCCAGCTGATTATGTCGAGCGTCCAGAAAGACCACAGGGTGGCAAGAAAGACGGCGACAGAAAGCCTCATGGCGACCGCAAGGGCGGAAAACCACACGGTGACAGAAAGCACTAATAACCCAATAAAAACTAGGCTCTACGAAAAGTAGGGCCTTTTTTAAAACTCACGTACTTGCACATTATATTTATATATATAAAATAGATGTCGCTTTAAAAGGAGAATAGTTATGGCAAAAGCAAAATCATCAAATAAAACAAACGCGCTTATAACTGCCCTCATCTTCGTCTTGATCGGCATCCTCTTCATAATCTATAAAGGAACCGTTCTCAACTGGATAATGACAGCCCTCGGCGTCGTTCTCATCGTCTTAGGAATCATCGATATCGTAAAGAAGAGAACACTAAACGGAATCATTGAATTAATACTCGGTATCCTCTTAATCGTCGCTGGTTGGGCGTTCGTGGCAGTGGCGATGATAATCATGGGTGTAATCCTCATCATCAAAGGTGTCTCAGACCTTATGTTGGCATCTAAGTTTAAGTCATTATTCGCCATCTTATTCGCAGTCTTGACAATCGTTGTTGGCGTCTTCCTAATCGTCAGCTATTGGACCGCAATCGATTGGATATTTATCGTGATTGGCGTCATCCTCATCATAGATGGAGCAATCTCTGCCATCAGCGCAATCGCAAAATAAGGAAAACAAATTAAAACGGGCGCAACGGCCCGTTTTCTTTATAAGAATGCTCTCATGCACATGAAGTTGAATTTGATGAGTTCCCAGCGGCGTTTTGAACGCAATAGCTTAAATACAGCTACGTGGGCCCTAAACCAGCTGACCAATCTGAGGTCTTTGAAGAGGAATAAATCGCCTTCCTTCATAATGCCCTCGACGTCCTCGATAATCTCGAGCAATTGCTCGTTTGTTCTCTTGGAAACAAAGTCATCAACGGCTTTTCGCCTTCTAAGCGATCTTCTGCTCGGGCCAGGAACTCGGACGAGGCTCTTATCCTGGACCTCCCAGTTGTAGACTAAGTGGTGGGTGAGCCACCAAGCGCGTCCGTTAATGAATTTATGGTTGTAGTTTGTTTTTAACAAAATTCCGAATACTGAGCGTTTTGTGATGAACTTGGAGATCTTCGCATTCGCTTCAGGAAGCATCTCTTCCGGAACGCCATATTTGGTGCCCGGACCATCTAAATTGTAGACTCTGATGACCCTGTCTCTATCTTCTTTATCCAATCTTAAATAGCAGACTTCGGCGACAGTTCCGCCTTTAGAATGGCCGATTAAATACACTGGATTTGCAGAAGCATTAAGTGCATCTAAGACGTAATCTTTGGCGATTTGAATCGAACCAACGTCTTGATCAAGCGCAAATCTAATATCTTCAACACATCCTAAGAACGTCTTATCGGTACCTCTAAAAATGATGAATGTAGCTACGTTTGGGATGAGGAATTCCACCGCGAAAAACTGCGTGCTGATATCGTTTCTCAGAACCGGTTTTGAACGTCTGACAATGATGTTTTTGTAACGTGTTGTTCGCTTCAGAACGGTGAGGAGTGCGAAGTCTCTGTCAGGCATCCAACCAATCTTACATAACGAGATAGAATTCTCTAAAGAGAATATATCATAAAATTCCCTTGATTCTCCGTCACGAATTATGTGTCTGATATCGAGATAAGAGAGCGCGCAAAATACGAGTGTATCGGCCTCTGAGAATGTCTCGAGATTCAGTTCTTCTTTTCCGTATTTTCTAAGGAAATCGTAGACGTTTTTCATGGCTCCATTCTACATATTGAATCGTGAATACTAAAGCCTTTTTTCTTTACTGTAAACAGTACACCATTTGTGGATTTGTTAAAAAAGTGCTTGTTCCATCTAACCTCTTTTATAAAAGAGTTGTATACTATCATCACTATGAAAGACGTAATAATAATCGGAGCTGGTGCGGTAGGCGCTTTTATCGCCAGAAGTTTATCGCGCTACGAAGTCGATGCATTGATCATCGAAAAAGAATATGACGTTGGCGACGTCACAAGCATGGCTAACTCAGCCATTGCTCATTCGGGCTATGACCCGGTCCCTGGAACGAAGAAGGCAATCTTCAACGTTAAGGGCAACAGAATGATGGATCAGGTTTGTGATGAACTTGATGTCTCATTCGACAAATGCGGAACACTCACAATCGCTTTATATGACGAGCAGCTTCCAATGCTTGAAGCCCTCAAGAAAAGAGCGGACGAGAATGGTGTCCCATCAGAAATATTGACCAAAGAGCAGGTCATCGCAATCGAACCAAACATCTCAAAAGAGGTAAAGGGTGCGCTATTATGCCCAACAGGAGGCAATATCAACCCATTCACCCTCACTGCACACGCAGTTGAGAACGCTTTGGACAACGGCCTCAACATCACATTCGGTGAAGAAGTGGTCGCAATCGAGAAAATCGATGGCGGTTTCAAGGTCACAACAAACAAGAACACATATGAGACTAAGGTCGTTATCAACGCAGCAGGTCTCCATTCAGATGATATCGCTAGAATGATTGAGCCTATCGACTGGTCAGTCAAGGCTCGTAAAGGCGAGTACTATGTCCTCAACCATTTCGGAAAAGGATTCGTTAAGCATGTCTTATTCCCTCTCCCATCAGAGAAGGGCAAAGGCATCCTTGTCACCCAGACAACCTCTGGCAACTATCTCGTCGGCCCATCCTCAGAATGGGTTGATGACAAAGAAGACTTCTCAACAGACACATTAACTCTCGCTGACGTAAGAAGGCAGGCAACCGACATGGTTCCTAACATCCCATTCTACGAACAGATCAGAGTCTATGCCGGTCTTAGAGCAACCCCATCAACGCACGATTTCATCATAGAGCCATCTAAGTCTTATAAAGACTTTATCAATGTTGCAGGTATTGAATCACCTGGACTCGTATCATCCCCAGCCATTGGCGAATACGTTGTCGAAGAACTCGTTAAAGCAGTGCTTCCTTTAAAGGAAAAAGCTTCTTGGAACCCAAGAATCAAACCTTACATCAAGGTTGCAGACCTCTCATTTGATGAGAAAAACGAACTTATCAAGAAGAATCCTCACTACGGCAAAATCGTATGCGGATGCGAAAAGGTCACGCTTGGAGAAATCGAAGACGCAATGTCACGTTCACTCCCAGTTAACTCAATCAAAGCACTCAAGAAGAGAACTAGAGCAGGCTTTGGTAAATGCCAAGGCGGTTTCTGCCAGCCTAATGTCCTTAACCTCATCGCTAAGAACAAAGGCATCTCTCCGTTAGAAGTCAAATACGATGGAGAAGGCTCAGAGATCGTTATCTTAGAAGTCAAAAAGGAGGCCAAATAAGATGAGAGAAGTAGAATTAGCTATCATCGGCGGTGGTTCAGCAGGACTTTCCGCAGCGGTTTCCGCATATGATGCAGGCGTAAGAGACATCGTCATCCTTGAAAAAGGACCATTCTTAGGCGGCATTCTCAACCAGTGCATCCACAATGGATTCGGTCTGACCGAATTCAAAGAAGAGTTAACGGGACCGGAGTTTGCGGCAAGATTCATTGCCCAGGCAAAAGAGAGAAACATTGAGTATCATTTGAACTCAGCTGTCTCCTCATTAACAAAAGACAAAGTACTTTCATATATGAACCCTGAAGAAGGTGCGGTTCAGATCAAAGCTAAAGCGGTCGTTATGGCTGCTGGATGCTACGAGAGAAGCGCTGGCGCAATCGCTATCCCAGGCGACCGTCCAGCCGGCATCTTAACAGCAGGCCAGGCTCAGAAATTCTTGAATGAGCAGGGCTATATGGTCGGAAAGAGAGTATTCATCTTAGGTTCAGGCGACATCGGACTCATCATGGCAAGACGTATGACACTTGAAGGCGCTAAAGTCTTAGGCGTCGCAGAGTTATGCGCATGGTCAAACGGCTTAAACCGTAACATGGTTCAGTGCTTATATGACTATGACATCCCTCTATATTTGTCCCACACCGTTTCAAGATGCGAGGGCAAAGGAAGACTTGAAAGAGTCATCATCTCTGAAGTCGATGAGAGAAAACAGCCTATCCCAGGCACCGAAAAGGTATTCGACTGTGACACACTCGTCTTATCTATCGGATTACTCCCAAACAACGATTTACTCAATAATTTAGGCATTCCTCAGGGAAGAAGCAGAGGTTCAGAGGTCAACGAGAAGTTCGAAACCTCAATTCCTGGCATCTTCTCAGCCGGAAACGTCTTACACGTCCACGATTTAGTCGACAACGTAGTTGAAGAGGCTAGAGTGGCAGGTAAAGCTGCTGCTGAATACATCCTCGGAACATCTGAAGAGGTCGAGAACGACATCACAGTGGTCCCAGGAAATATGATCGGATATGTCGTCCCAGCTAAAGTTTCAAGCAAGGGCGATGACAAAGTATCTGTCAAATTCAGAGTAAGAGAACCAAGCAAGAACGTTTATATCGTCTATGAACTCAACGGCAAGCAGATCAAGAAGGTCTTCAAGCCGGTTATCATCCCATCAGAAATGGAGATTCAGGCTTTGCCTAAATCCCTATTTAATGGTGAAAGCGGTACCTTAACGGTTTCTTTAATAAAGAAAGAGGAGGTCAAGTAATATGAGAGAGCTTATCTGTATTTGCTGTCCTCGTGGCTGTAGATTAACAGTCGACGATGACTTAAACGTCACGGGCAATTTCTGCCCACGCGGCGTCGCATATGGAAAGTCTGAAGTTACAAACCCAACAAGAGTGGTTACATCAACCGTTCGAATTGAGGGTTCAGACCTCGCTATGTGCCCAGTTAAGACTTCCGAGCCTATCAAGAAGGGCAACATCTTCAAGTGCATGGAAGAAATCAACAAAATTCATTTAGTCGCGCCAGTTCACATTGGAGACGTCATCATCCATAACGTCTGCGGCGAAGAGGGCATCGACGTCATCGCAACAAGAAACATGGAGAAACTCTAATGGAGATTAACGGCAAGATCCTCATAGCAAGCGACATTCACGGAAGGACTCTTAGAACAGAGTTTCTTTTGGATGCGATTGAGCGTGAGAACCCTGACCATATCATCCTTTTGGGAGACTTCTTGTACAACGGACCTCGCAACGGGGTTCCAAACGATTATGAACCTATGGTCGTCGCCAAGATGCTAAACCCATTCAAGGACAAGATTATCGGAATCGAAGGTAATTGCGACTCCCGTATCGACCACATGATTCTAAACTTCCCTATTTACCCTATCCTCGAGATGGTAATCAATGGGAAGAAGTGCCTACTCATTCATGGAGATGACGCATCACTCAGTTGGATTAAGAAATCCGACGTTGAGATGTGCTTATTTGGGCACACACATTACCACCAATACCAACAATCCGGAAAGTTGGCCTTCATAAACCCAGGCTCAATAGGATTCCCAAAGGACAAAACCCCAGGAACCTATGCCGTTTGGGCAGATAATAAAGTCTCATTTTATGAGATAGAGGAAGGCAAGCTTCTCCAATCGTATAACTTATAACTACAGGAGGAACACTAATGGCAAACGAAAAGATCCGTATCGTCTCGCTCGGCGGCGCAGATGAAGACGGCAAAAACTGTATCGTCGTTGAAATCAATGATGATATCTTCGTCATCGGCTGCGGCATCAAACACCCAGACAAGACGATGCCAGGTATCGACTACATCATCCCTAACTTCGATTACCTGAAAGCCAACAAAGACAGAGTCAGAGCGTATTTCCTTTTGCATGGACATGACGATGATATCGGCGCTTTAGCATATCTCTACGAAGATGTGCCAGCTCCAATCTATGGCTCGAAGATTACTTTGACCCTCTTCGACATGTTCGCGAAACACGCTAGGAAAGATAAAGTTAAATACAAAACCATTGACGTCGCACCAACAAGTGACTTCAAGGTCGCAAATAGATTGATCTCATATTTCCACACATCCCACAATATCGCCGATTCAAGCGGTATCGCAATCTCAACACAATATGGAAACATTGTCATCACATCGGACTTCGTTATTGAAAATAACGCATCCCCATCATATTTACACGATATGAACGCAATCGCTCGTATCGCAGAAAGAGGAACGCTCATCCTTTTGACCGAATCAATCTATGCAACGAGACCTGGTTATACCGCTCCAATGTATAGAATCACACCTCACGTTGAAGAACAGTTGAAGGATGCTAAAGGCAGAACATATATCGCCTTATTCGCTTCAAACTTCTACAACATCGAAGAGGTTATTGACATCGCGGTCAAGAACAGAAAAACAATCATCCCATATGACGATGAGACAGACCAGATTCTCAAGATGATGATGGCATCAGGCCAGTCAAAAATCACAAAGAACCTCGTCTTACCTTTAACCGAAATCAACCGCGTAAGAGAGCAAGACCTCATCATCATCATGCTCGCTCACGATTCGAAGTCTTATTCAAAGATCGCCGTCTTAGCCTCAGGTCAGATTGAAGACTATAGACTTAAGCTTAGACCAACCGACACATTCATTGTCGCATGCCCTTATAACAACAACACAGAAGTGGAATCAGTCGATGCTGTCGACGAATTATACCGTTCCGGATGCTCTGTTTACGCAGTAAGCAAAAAGAATTACTATCGTATGCACGCATGCGTTGAGGACATCAAGACGATGATCGCACAGCTTAGACCTAAGTATTACTTGCCGGTCAAAGGCATGTTTATGAACCTCTTGTGCAACGCTCAAATCGCAGCAGGAATGGGAGTGGGGCTCAACCACACAAACATCTTCCTCGTCGATA
>DCHU01000007.1 GCA_002314915.1 Caryophanales bacterium UBA1744 | reverse complement strand
TTGTTGCATATCCAATTACTTGATGTAAAGTAGCTTTATGGAACAATCTAGTAGCAGATCATTAGAAGTATCAGTCGCTTTGATTAATATGGCCGCCAGTGTGTTTTTATTTTTCGTAGCCATAACCGGAAGCCTTAATGAAGTGGTTCAATATGTATTAACCGGATTCCTTAGAAACTATGGAATCATGGATGCAGCCGCTGCATTCACGATATCCATCGTAAGTCTTGTTTTTACATTCACTAGACCAAAGAAAGACCCTGTTAGAACTGCTTTACTTATAGCGCCATTCACCATCCTCGCCTTTATGTTAGGCCTTGGCTATATCATCGAAACATTCGCGACAATCACCTGGAGCAGTATATTCCTAACCGTTATCGACGTTAACCTGTCGCTCGTTATAGGCTGCGCTCTTATCGGACTATTGTTTGTAACTGTCCTCAGATTTAAGCCGGGATCCAAGGCAAGAAAGATAATGTTCTTGGTCTGCATGATCATATCCATCATCCCTCAATGGAAACAGTTCATAGTTGTGTTCTATGGTTTTAAATGGACCAACATCGCAGTCTACTTATTATTCTTAAGCGGAATCCTAACCACGGTGTTCCTCTGGACAATCGACAAACCTGAGCCAGTTAAGATACCAACACCAACTACAATCCAAGAAGCCCAGCAGCTTAGAATGGAAAACAAGATAAGTGCTGAGGAATACGAAAACATAAGAAAACAGCTTATGGATAAATAAGCAAATCCATATCTATTTAATATTTATATATTATTGTTGAGAATCGCTATGGAATTTAGGGAATAGTTTTACGATGCTCTCAGGAGAATCCCTGAAACCGTTTTTTATCCACGCTCTAATCGCGAACACCGATGATCCAGTCGTCATATAGACACTATAGGGATTGATATCATTCTCGAGCAGTTTCATCTGCTCCTCGCATAATTTGAATACGACATCATCATATAAGTAGAGGAGATCACGAGCATTGAGAATCGTGAGCTTCTCTTTTTCTTCATATATCGTCACAAAAGAGGCTAAAGCGTGTTCGTATATTTTGTCTTTTGTAAGAGGAGACCTCTCAGCACAACGCTTGCCCAAATTCTCTAAATAGTAGTGGATGACATCCTCAAGCGCATAGAAGTTGCGGTAAAAAGAGGCGCGACACACTCCAGCTTTAGTGATGACATCAGTGATGCTTATGGACTTGATGTCTTTCTTCTTAAGCAACTCGAATAAAGCGTCGACAATGTAGTCTTTAACCGTCCTTCTCATGAGCCAAAACCTCCACCTTTGTATCAAATGCCCCTATGCGTATATGTGACAAAATGCCGTTCAACTATAATGAAATGCACAAAGATGATACAAATGTATCTTTATTAAACCCAATTTTTAAGAAAGCTACAACCAATATCATCGTTTTAGCAACCCGTTATTCCTAAAGAAAACGGATTGCCAAGGGAAAGGAAAAACATATGAAGAAGAAACTACCAGTTAAATGGATAGTAACAACTTCCATCGCCGCAGTCCTGCTGTCAACTTTTGCAGTTGGATGGTCGGTATCAAGCCAGTACACCAAAATCATCAACCAGGCACTCGGCTTGAAGTCCACAAAGACAATCAAAATGCCTGGAGAAGAGGACAAAGAACCATTGTTCCCAAGCGACTATGAAGACGTAGAAGACTTAAGAAAGTCCGACATGGAAGTCGCTGAGAGACTCACCGAAGAAGGCTGTGTCTTATTAAAGAACAAGAACAACGCTCTTCCATTAAAATCAGGAGCAAACGTCACAATCCTTGGACACTCAAGCACCAACATGCTCGTCTGTGGTACAGGATCTGCTGATATCTCAGCTACATTAGACGTTAACAAATACGGCTCAAAACTCGCCTCAATCAACGGCTACCTCAACTTAAAGGCCGCACTTGAGGAGAGAACAAACATCAAGGTCAACAAGACCGTATGGGACACATACATGAACTGGACCGAGAACCGCGCCTATGTTACAAACCCAGAGAAGGGCGACAACTCAATCCGTGGCGGTGACGGCTCAGTCGATGGAGCATATACAGTCAACGAGCCAAGTTGGTCAACATTAACCGGTCAGAAAGGCGTATCAGACTCATTCGCAGGATATCAGGATGCCGCAATCGTCGTCATCTCCCGTTTAGGCGGTGAAATGTACGACCTCCCATCTAGCCCTGCCTCAAAAGGCAACGCCAGCGAAACGGTCGGTGGCAGTGGTAACTCACTCGAACTAACAATCAACGAACTTGAACTCCTTAAAGAGGCAAAATCCAAATTCGGAAAAGTCGTTGTCTTAATCAACTCCGCAAACCCAATCGAATGCGACTTCTTAACAAAGGAGAACTCCGATGTTGATGCAGCATTATGGGTTGGCTATACAGGTGTCGTCGGACTCTATGGCATCGCAGACATCCTCGCAGGCAACGTTAACCCATCAGGACGTTTAGTCGATACATACTGCAACGACAACACAACATCCCCTGCAATGCAGAACTTCTATGGCGCTGCTTGGACAAACTGCGCAGCATTAGGCGCAACATACAACGCAACAACCGATAGATATACCGCAGGCGGACTTATGGTCGGCACAGACCGTGGTGGCAACCTCGACGGAAACATGAACTACAACGTCTATCAGGAAGGCATCTATGTCGGTTATCGTTACTACGAGACCCGTTATGAAGACTTCATCTTAGGAAATGGCAACACAGGTTCATATAACTACTTAGCAGATGTTGCATATCCGTTTGGATATGGTCTTTCATACACAACATTTGAGCACTCAGAACCAAAGTTCGAGAAGACCGCAACTGGCTATGACGTATCAGTCAAAGTCACAAACAAAGGCTCAGTCGCAGGCAAGGACGTCGTTGAAGTATATCTCCAGTCCGAATACACAGCCTTCGACAAGGCAAACGGAATCGAGAAAGAAGCGGTCAAACTCGTCGGCTTCGGCAAGACAAAAGAACTCGCTCCAAACGCAAGTGAGACAGTCAAGATCTCAGTCTCTGACAAAGAATTCAGAACCTACTTCACAAACAAGAACGCTGGAGAAGGCGGCTATATCTACGATGCAGGCACTTACTACCTTTCCTTAGGCACAGACGCACACGATGCACTCAACAACATCCTCGATGCTAAGAGCAAGACAGGAATGGTCATCGCAGGCGATAAGGCAACTAAGGCAGGCGACAAAGAGTACACAACAACTTGGACAGTCGCTGAAATCGATAATGAGAAATACGCAGTCTCAGCAGCAACTGGCGAGAAGATCGTCAACCAGCTCAAGACCGCAGAACTCGCTTCATACGATGGAACTCAGTCAGTCAACTATGTCACACGTGACAACTGGACCGGCTCATTCCCAACAGAAAAGAAGCAGATCGAACTCACAAAGAAGATGCAGGATGAAATGACCGGCATCAAACAGTATGAGGAAATCAAGGTTGAAGGCGAGACAATGCCAACTACCGGCGCTAAGAACGGATTAACCCTCGAAGACTTAACCGGCAAAGCATACGATGACCCACTCTGGGACAAGTTATTAGACCAGTTATCCTATCAGGATATGGCTCACCTCATCGGCTTAGGCTATCACGGAACGGTCTATCTTGAATCAATCGGTAAACCACAGACCGTCGATGAGAACGGACCTCAGGGATTCTCCGCAAAACTCACATCATTAACAGGCAACGACGTCTCATTATGTGCATACACAGATGAGAACATCATGGCGGCAACATACAACGTCGAACTCATGGAAGAAGTCGGAAGACACATCGGTGAAGACGGACTCAACTCCGGATACTCAGGATTATACGGTCCTGCTATGAACACACACCGCACACCTTACGCTGGACGTAACTTCGAATACTATTCAGAAGACGGCTTCCTCGGCGGAAAGATCGCAGCAGCAGAAGTCAAAGGCATCCAGTCAAAGGGCGTCTACGTCTTCGTCAAGCACTTCGCATTCAACGACTCCGAAACAGGCTGCCGTTCCATCTCAACATTCGGAAACGAGCAGGCATTACGCGATGTCTATTTAACACCATTCGAATACGCAATCGTTGAAGGCCAGGCCTACAACGTCATGAACTCCTTCGCCCGTGTCGGCGTTGTTTGGAGTGGCGCTCACCAGGGCCTTATGACCAACATCTTACGTGGTGAGTGGGGCATGAGAGGCTTTGCCTTATCAGACTACACAAACACATCATATGCAACTACAGCCCACAACCGTGGCACATATGACGGTTTGCTCGGCGTCTTAAATGGCACCGACTCATTCGACTCCTCATCAACCACAACTCAGGAGAACCAGTTGCTCACATACAAAGGCTGGAACACAGACGTTCACTTAGTGAACTGCATGAGACAGGCTGCACACCGTGTCTGCTTCGTCGTCGGCAACTCCAACGCCATGAATGACAGCGGATTCCCAGTTGGCATCATGAACTGGTGGCAGTTCGCCATCATCGATGGAATGGTCATCTCATCAATCTGGATCGTCCTCGGTGGCGTCATGATCGCACTCGAATTAATCCGCGGCAAGAAGGAAGCCGCTAACGCATAAGGGAGGGACTAACAATGTTAAAGAAATCAACAATTATCGTCTCTGCCGCATTCGTGGCATCCATCGCTCTTATCGCAGCAGCACCATTCTCAAGACTTGTCTATGGCATCTGGGATAGTGCAAGAACAAACAAGATCGTCAAAGATATGACCGAAAAGGGGAATAAGGAAGACGACCCAACAGATGTAACAGAAGTCAAACGCAAAGCGTTCCTCAATTATGAGGACAACGGCAACAAGTTAGACTACTTGCTCCTCATCGATGACACAACATTCCAGCTCAACCACTATGAGCGCAATGAAACTTCAACTACCAACTACTTTGGCACCAGAGGCACCTACACAGTAAAAGACAACGTCGTCACAATCGATGATGTCAGCAAGTGTGTCTCAGGTATCCTTAACAAAGATGGCTCCTTTGGAGCGGGTAACTCAGAGGAGGCTAGACCTGGCATCTTCAGCTCAGTCTACTCATCTTCAAGCTTCGCTCTCCAGTCAAACGGCACATTCACAGTCGGTGGAACATCCGATTCAACAGATGAAATCGACGGACTTGCAGAAGTCTATTACTTATACGACGGAGCATCACGTCCAACATATAAGGCGATTGCCTTATTACCAGACAACAAATACGTCGCAACATCACTCTCTCTTAACTCCAAGAACAACGAGGAGATGGCGGGCTCATTCATCGCTTATGGCTCCTACTCAGTCAAAGAGAAAGACGTCGTCCCAATGGAGAATCATCCAGACGAGAAATATGACGTCCTCACAATCGACCCAGGTTACGGCTACTCATGGGCAAGCAACAACGGCTCATTAATGGGCTTCGACTGTATCGCTCCAGCAAGCTTCAACCAGTGGTATATGATGAACTTATCAGGTACCGCAACAGCAGAGACCCGCGTCTCCAAGACCGGTTACTCATACGCAGTCGGCGCTAAAGAAGAGAGCTATGGCCAGTGGTCACTCAGCTTCGTAGACGCTGGACAGGAAGAAGACCCAGGCGAGACAGTGGAGGAATATCCAGTCCACTCTGAAGTCGCATCAAGTGATGCTGCTAATCCATTCGTCCTCGACTTCTATGAGGATGGAACACTCATCACCGGATGGAACAAGTACGAAGTAACGCTCAAGACAGCCGAATGGAAGATCGTCGGCAACGACTTGGTCTTCGATCCAGGAGATTCAGGCTACACATTCATCCCAACATGGAACGCTGATGGCACATTAACAGTCGTCGTCAACTTCGGACAGATGGGCGATAAGACATTCGAATTCACCAAAGAGCAGGTCGCTTCTATTAGAAAAGCAGGCACTGCAAAGGCACTCCATAGAGCAGAAGTCGCATCCTCTGACCCAGAGAACCCATTCATCTTCGAAATACGTGAAGACGGAACAGTCGCAACAGGCTGGACCAAGTACTCTTCAACAATCAAGGCGATGACTTGGAAGATTGAAGAAGGGAAGATCGTCTTTGACGCAGGCGAATCCGGCTATGAAATCGCAGTCGTTGAAGAAACGGATGGCTCCTTAACAGTCTCAGTCACCTTCGGCCAGATGGGCACAAAGGTGTTCACAATCGCTAAGCCAGCAGTGGATGAGATCGTCGAATTCGGCACAGTCAAACTCTTAGTCCGTGCTGAAGTCGCATCAAGTGACGCCGAGAACCCATTTATCTTAGAGTTCTATTCCGATGGTTCCGCATTAACAGGCTGGACCAAGTACGACGTCACAATTAAATCCGTCGCATGGAAATACTCCAAAGGACAGCTCACAATCGACGCAGGAGAAACGGGCTACTCATTCGAAGTAACAGAGAATGAAGATGGCTCAATGACCATCAAGGTCACCTTAGGTCAGATGGGCGATAAGACATTCACCTTAACAGCCGCTCAGGTTAACGCTCTTAAGGGCATCCAGGAGGCTAAGACCTTAGCACATGCAGAAGTCGCATCAAGTGACGCTGCAGCACCATTCGTCTTAACAATCAAAGATGATGGCTCAGTCGTAACCGGTTGGACCAAGTACGATGTAACTGTCAAGACCCTCGCATGGCACATGGAGAAGGGTAACCTTGTCATCGATCCGCTCGATTCAGGATATGAGGCAACAACATCCAATGAGTCAGATGGCACAATCAGAGTCTCTATGACCTTAGGCCAGATGGGCACAAAAGAGTTCACAATCTCAGCAGAAGAAGCGGAAGCAATTAGAGCAACCGTCAAGACAATCGCTAGACTCGAAGTCGCATCCAGTGATGCCGCTAACCCATTCATCTTCGAAATCAAAGAAGATGGCTCAGTCTTAACGGGCTGGACAAAGTATGCGGTCACTCTCAAGACAATCACTTGGGAGATGTCTAAAGGACAGTTGGTCTTCGACGTAGGCGATTCAGGCTACACAGTCGAAGTCGCTGACAATGAAGATGGCTCTAAGAAAATCTCAGTCACCTTTGGACAGATGGGCACAAAAGACTTCACACTCTCAGCAGATGATTACGCAAAGATCGCTGCAACAGTTAACACATTAGTCCACGCTGAAGTCGCATCATCAGACGCCGCAAACCCATTCATCTTCGAAGTTAAGGACGATGGCTCAATCGTCACGGGCTGGACAAAGTACGCAATGACTCTCAAAACCCTCACGTGGGAAATGAAGGGCGGGCAGTTCATCGTCGATGTCGGAGAATCAGGCTATGAAGTCGCAGTTTCCGATAACGAAGACGGCTCCAAAAAGGTTTCAGTAACGTTTGGCCAAATGGGCACCAAGGACTTCACAGTATCAGCAGAGGATTGGTCAAAGGTCACCTCGACTGTAAAGACAATCGTACGCGCTGAAGTTGCATCCTCTGACCCAGAGAACCCATTCATCTTTGAAGTTAAGGATGATGGATCAATTCTCACTGGATGGACGAAGTACGCAGTAACCCTCAAGACAATCACTTGGGAAGTCGTCTCCGGCGAATTCAAAGTCGATGTCGGTGACTCAGGCTACGAAGTTGCACTCGCCGATAACGAAGACGGCTCCAAGAAGGTCTCGGTCACCTTCGGACAGATGGGAACTAAAGACTTCACCATCTCCGCGTCAGATTGGGCAAAGATTCTTGCAGCTTAATTAACAAAACAGTCTAGGCAGGCTTCATCGCCTGCCTTTTCTTTTGCCTTTTCCGCCATTCCTAGCCCCTAATCTACGATTAATGAGCAACGACAAGGATAAGCGGCCCATTTGTCTAGAAACGCTTGTTTATAAAGATATGTTTTATTGATTTACATTGCGTCTAATGCACGTATACTAAAAACCATGAACAAAGCACTAACATATTTCTCAAACATCATTTCACTTGTATCCATCGCGATGTTGACAGTTTTCTATGCGACATTAGGGGATATATCCAAAACCCTCTACACCGTCATCGTTGGAGCGGTATCAATCATTCTCCTCATCACATCAACAATCCTCCTCTTCACCGACAAAGATAGAAGAGCGTGGGAACCAATGACCATCATCCCGTTCATCGCTAGCCCGTTCATGTATGGATACGGAACATTCACCGCAATCGGCGATGCATTCAGCTACTCAGAGATCAAGGCCTATTCCTTACTCCAAAGCATCTTATTCGCCGCAGTGCTCCTGATACCATCAATCCTTGCCTTGGTATCCGTGATACTCATGCTCTCTAAAAAGAATGTCGCAGCCTATTCCCTCGCATTCGTATCATCTATCGTTTACTTTGTAATCTATTCATCAGTTGCAGTTGGTTACATCTATTTATCAGGAAAGACGATTAGCTACTTCCCAATTGCTCTAGTCGCTCCTGCATTACTCCTGACACTCACGACATTCATCGCAATGATAGCGGCAGCAGTGAAAAAGAAAGCGTTAAAGAAAGCAAACAGCGTGGCTTAAGTGACCACGCTTTTTTAATGTCTAAATGAACATACATAGCATTAATGCCTAAAAATTATTATTTTTGTTTTATATAACCAATCACATGATTACAATACCGCCGAAGGAGATAGATTTATGAAAAAGAATATCTTAACAATCCTTGCAGCAGGCTTAATGCTTGCATCATGCGGAAAAGTGGTGGTCCCATCCAACAGCGAAGTTAAAACAGAGACCACATCTTCAGAAACCGAATCATCATCTGAAATAATTCCTGTTTGCGAACACACACTCGATAACATCGGCAACTGCACCAAATGCGGAGAATACGTCGGCAAGACCCTGAAAATCCACGAGACCACGGCTGATGAAGATCCTGAAATCCAAGTCTTCGACAAGAAAGCGTATTTCAAATTTAACTCACAGTGCCCTCATTACTTCTATATCGATGAGGACCATTATAGAGTCCCTGTTGAAACGCCTGATGATGAATTCAAACCATTGATTGCATCCATCGAAGTGTACAAAGAAGGTGCATTAGACACCGATATCTATGACACATTAGGCGTAGTGGTGGCGATAGAAGAATTAAGTGGCGATAAATTCTACCGTTATTGGGGATCCGTAAACCTTGAGAAAGACACAATATACTATGTAGTTGTTAATCTCGTTAACGATATGGACACTCTTGAGTTATATGTCCACGTTGCAGAAGAACACTATGCATGGGAGATGGAATGGACCGATAACGAAGACCACACACAACGCTCAACGACATATGTCTGCGATGAATGCGGAGGAACAGAAAACTTAACTGAGACATACATCTACGAGGTAACATTGCCTGAGATCGTATTCGAAAGTGGAAAAACCTACTACGAGAACGCCGAAAAATACGATTACCTAATAATCCAGGACCACATCGGCATCCTCATGTTCTCACTTACGGACGGTGACATGGACGCTGCTCTAGAACCTGGAACGTGTTCTATCGAGATTGGAGTTTTCTTGGAATACTATTACTGCTTCCATCAGGAAAAGACAGTCGTCAAGGACTCAAAAGGCAACACGCTCACACCTAATGATAAGTATGATGGTGAGTATTCGTTCTCACTTGAAATCGAAGTGAAATAAGTCAAGGCATCCTAGATGTCTTTTCTTTTGCCCTATAATATAGGTATGTATGATTTAACTAGATTCCTCAAAGCTCAAAAAGTAAATTACCAAATCGCCATCAAAGAACTGAAGAACGGAAAGAAAGAATCCCATTGGATCTGGTATATATTCCCCCAGATAGATGGGCTCGGTTATTCCATAGAATGCGAAATCTTTTCAATTCAATCATTAGAAGAGGCTAAAGAGTATTGGAACAACGACACCCTGAGAGAAAGATACCTTGAGTGCTGCAACGCATTGCTATCCCTAGAAGAGAACAACCCAGCAAAAGTGATGGGCTACACAGACTCAATGAAACTTAGGTCATCATTAACCCTATTCATAGAGGCAACGGATAACCTGGTTGTTAAACAAACACTAGATAAGTTCTATAACGGCGTTAAAGACGATTTAACCATCGGCATATTAAAAGACCAGGCAGGACGTTAGAGCCTGCCTTTTCTAAACACTTTGCAAAGTTTATAATTAATGCGTATACATTATGAGAATCGCCGTAGTGGACGATGAGTTAGAGCAGAGGAAAACACTTCTCTCTTATCTCACCCGCTTTGCAAAAGAGAACGATATCACCTGGGAGATAGACGTATTCGAGAACCCAGTAGATTTCTTGTCCTCTTTTGATGATCAGTACTCATTGCTTCTCTTAGACATAGAAATGCCGGGAATGACCGGACTTGAACTCGCAAAGAGAATAAGGCTCGAGAACTCTAACGTCGGCATCATATTTGTTACCGTCATGGCTCAGTATGCGATAAACGGGTACGAGGTAAACGCCTTGGACTTCATGGTTAAACCTGTTAATTATTTCCCGTTCTCATTGAAGATGATGAAAGCCTACAAAAACCTGCCCGTCGACCGGAAGATACTTTTGAGGTCAGAAGGAGAGACGCTGGTGGTCATCGACAAAGACATCTTATACATTGAGGGATCCAACCAATACATAATCGTCCACACCAAAGATAAAGCCATAAGGGTTAAACGCTCACTGAAAGACATAGAGGCGAAATTGGTCCAATCGAAATTCGCAAGGTGTTCAAACTCGTTCATCGTGAACCTGAACCATATCACGAAAATATCGGGTAATGACTTATACATCGGTAGAGACCTGCTACCTATTTCCCGTTCCAAGAAAAAGGAATTCATAGAGACGATGAACAGGCATTTTGGAGGCATTTAATATGAGTGCGATAGCATCATTCTTCACAAACAGCATACCTATCCACATGTACTTTGCGGTCCAGATCATCCTCGCTGAGTTCATGTTCTTCATCGGTCAGAAGAAGAGGCCGTACTTCTGGGTTAGGGTAACAATAGGCACTCTTTTGTATCTTTTGATATGCTGGTTCCATCCGACGATGGGCAACATATTCATAAGAGTCCTGTTCATGTTCATGTGGTCAATCGCCCTGACATCCTTCTGCCTTGCCACCCAATTCACAAAAACATTATTCATATGCTTTGTCGCTTATGCCATCCAGAACCTCTCGTTCAACGTCGGTGACCTTCTGGTCAGAATTGCGGGCCTCCCTTCTAGAGGAGATAACATACTCTACTATGTCATTTCAGGCTCGGCCTTCATCGCAATATACGTATCCTCTTATTTCTTGGTTGTCCGCAACTACTCAAAGAGCAAGCATTTCCACCTCAAAAGCGTTACCTGCTATGCCCTTGCTATTGCAACGTTATTTGTTGTCTTCTCCAAGAACTTCATCTCCAACCTCGGCATACTCGATGACAAAGAGATAATTGCTCTTTTCACCGCCGTGTCATGCGCTCTTGTCCTCGTCCTCCAGTTCATGTCCGTCAAGAACAGCAACATCGAGGAAGAGAACAAGATGATCGAAAAACTCCTCGCTCAGGAAAAGACGAGACAGGCTAAGATGAAAGAGACGATGGACATCATCAATATGAAATGCCATGACCTCAGGTATTTCATTAATGAAAGAGGCAAAACAGGCAATCTGGACGCCGGATTCATCAAAGAAGTGCAAGATAACATAAACTTCTACGATTCCGCTCCTGAGACCGGAAACGCTTCTTTAAATGTGGTTTTATCCGAGAAACTCCTGTTATGCAACGCCAATAACATAGATATCTCATACATCATCGACTCCACAATCGTCGATGCCATGGAGCAAAGCGATGTCTATTCCCTGTTCGAGAACGCCCTCGACAATGCAATCGAAGCCTCTAAAGAAGAAGATGCCGATAAACGAATGATATCGATAAACATGCAGAAACAGAACGAAACCGGAAAGATAATCATCTACAATTACTGCTCTAAAGACGTCAAGATGGGCAGCGATGGCATGCCTAAATCCAACAAAGACCTCAAATTCCACGGTTTCGGAACAAAATCCATCCGCTATATCATCGAGAAGTATGATGGAAGTGTCGTATTCGATCACAAAGATAACATCTTTACTATCTCAATCCTCCTTCCGTTAGCCAAAAAAGAGGCTCAAATCGCCTAATTCCAATCTCTCATATAGCAATGCAAAACTCTCACGAAACGAGAAACATTGCTTTTTCTTTTTGTATAGTGATGCCAACAACTGAGAGGTTTTCTCGGTTAAAAATTTAAGGAGGAGAAATCGTAATGATTCTCAAGAAACAAAAGCCTTTTGGCATTCTTGCGGGTGTATTCTCGACAGCCCTCACTCTTATGATCGTCGGCACAAGCGTCGCTAATTCATACGCTTCGATGATCAACAAAGAGCTCGGCATCGCAACATCCAAAATCGTCAAAGGCGAAGGTGGAGACACCGACACCAACTATTACAAGTCAGACTACTTAAAGGCTGACGGCACACTCGACGGTGATGCACTTACAAAGTGGCAGGTCGAACTCTGTGAGCAGATCCAGGGCGAAGGAACTGTCCTCGTCGAGAACAAATCAAAAGCGCTCCCATTATCAAAAGGAGCGGGCATCACATGCTTCGGACGTTCATCCGCAGACGTCATCTACGGCGGAACTGGCTCAGGTCAGGTCGACACTGCAAACGCTGCAACGATGTCAAAAGCCCTCAAAGCAGCAGGCTTCAGCGTCAATGACCCAATGCTCGATTGGTATTCAGCAAAAGTCGCTGAGATGAAAGAGGCCAAGACAAACCGCTCAACACCAGGTATGTTTACCGAATTCGAAGCAGTTCCAAATGCAACAAGAATCGCAGAAGTACCTGTATCAGAAGTTGAGGCATCAGGCGTCAGCTACACCGGTTACAAAGATGTCGCAATCGTCACAATCGGACGTTCAGGCGGCGAGGGATGCGACCTTGCAAAGGGCGAATTCACAGATGGTAAGTCATACTTTGAACTACAGGACGCAGAAAAAGAGCTCTTATCCTATGTTGCAAAACAGGGATTCGGCAAAATCGTCGTCCTCATCAACTCTTCAAACGCAATGGCCCTTAACTGGCTCAACAACGCAGAGTACAAGATCGACGCTTGCTTATGGATCGGTGGCCCTGGCCAGTATGGTCTTAACTCAGTTGCAAAGATCCTTACAGGTGACATCAACCCATCCGGTAAGTTCGTAGACACATATTCAGCATCTTCACTCTCTGCACCAGCCATGGAGAACTTCGGCGCTTACAACTGGGCAAACGCAGACAAGGAAGACGGCAAATACAACGGAAAGATCAACGGAATCGAAATCGACGGTGCCCCAGGCGACTTGACCAAAGTTAGATATGCAATTCACTACATGGTCGAAGAAGAAGGCATCTATGTCGGTTACAAGTATTATGAAACCCGTTATGAAGACCTTATCCTCAATCAGGGCAACGCTTCAGCTGCAACAGGATGCTATGCATCAAGCGGCAACTGGAACTATCAGCAGGAGGTCAATTACCCATTCGGTTATGGCTTATCCTACACAACATTCAAACAGGAATTAACTAAGACCGCATATGACGCAGCTAAGGACGAATACACCTTAACAGTCAAAGTCACCAATACAGGCGACACCGCTGGAAAGTCAACAGTTCAGGTCTATGGTCAGCAGCCATACACCGATTTCGATAGGACTAACGGAATAGAGAAGGCAGCAGTCCAGTTGGTGGGATTCGGCAAGACCGCAATCGTCGAGCCAGGCAAGTCAGAAGAAGTCAAAGTCGTTGTCGAAGGCAAGGAAATGGCTACCTATGACTCAAAGGTCAACAAGACATATATCCAGGAAGCAGGAAACTACTACCTCGCAGTCGGTGAAAACGCACACGATGCCTTGAACAACATCCTCGCAACAAAAGGTGCAACAGGTATGGATTCAGCCGGCGACACAAACAAGGTCTACAAATACAACGTTTCACAGTTGGATGCTACAAAGTATGCATACTCTGAAGCAAACGTCGGTAATAAGATCACCAACCAGTTTGACGATGCAGACTTGAACCACTATATGGATAATGGTGTCACATACCTCTCACGTAACGACTGGAAGGGCACATATCCAAAGTCATATGACGTATTATCCGCAAACGACAAGATCATCAATGGCTTACAGTTCAACTACAAGACAGACAAAGAGAACTACCAGCAGATCACAACCGATTCAAAAGATACTGCATACTCAATCGTCATGATGCACGGCCTTGACTATGATGATCCAGCATGGGAATCACTCCTCAATCAATTGAGCTGGAACGAAATCGCTGAAATCGTCGGTCACTCAGGCTACGGCACGCAGCAGATCGACTCAATCAACCTCCCTGCAACAATCCAGGCAGACGGACCTCAGGGAATCAAAGGCCAGTATGCAGGCTCATCAACTGTCGCTTACACATCAGAGCCTGTTATGGCTGCAACCTTCAACCTCGAAATCCTCGAGAACATCGGTAAATCCATGGGTGAAGACGCTCTCCGTATCGACAAGGGCAAAGTCTCTGGTTGGTATGGCCCAGCTATGAACATCCACAGAACCCCATATTCAGGCCGTAACTTCGAATACTATTCAGAAGACGGACTCCTTTCAGGAAAGTGCGCTGCAAAAGAAGTCGAAGCAGCACAGAAGAAGGGCTTATGCTGTTACATCAAGCACTTCGCATTAAACGACTTCGAAACATACAGACAGTCAGTCGCGACATTCGCTCCTGAGCAGTCAATAAGAGAAATCTACTTAAAGCCATTCCAGTACGCAGTCGAAGATGGTGGCGCAACAGCCGTCATGACATCATTCAACCGTATCGGCACAAGATGGGCAGGCGCTCACAAAGGACTCTTAACAAACGTCTTGCGTAACGAGTGGGGCTTCACAGGCGTCGCTCACACAGACGCAGTCATGGCAAACAGAAACTGGATGGACGTCTCAATCGGCGTTGAAGCAGGAAATGACACATGGTTATCATCAGGTGACTGGCTCGTATCCAAAATCCAGGATTGGGCAAAAGAGGACTACAAGCTCCAGAACAACTTGAGAACAAGCTGTCACAACTTCCTCTATGCTTACGTCAACTCAACCGCAATCAACGGCTTATCATCCGCTGACAAAGTCGTATCAATCACACCTGTCTGGCAGAAGGCACTCAAGGGATCAACAATCTCAATCGGCGTCATCTCAGGTGCTGCACTTGCATTATATGCAACAGCTTGCATCCTCAACAGAAAGGAAGACTAAGGAGGTTTGAACAATGAACATCAAAGAGACATTAAAGAACAAGACCTTAGGATTCTATCTCGGCTTAGCAGGAGCAGTGCTCGCACTCATCGCTAGCTTCGTCTACATCGGAATCAATTCCTATTCCTTCACACCTTGGATCATCATCCTCAACATCTTGGGCATCGTCGCATTTGCTGCAGCTCAGTTATTCAAGGTCAGACCAGTCAATGCAGTCGCATACGTTCTCTATCTCGTTTCCCTCGGAATCTTCCTCCGTGGTGAGATCGACAACAACATGGACACAATCGTCGACCCACAGCAGGGCCTCGGCGCGGTCACACCTCTCTTCTTCATCTTCATCGTCTTCATCATCCTAGCAGTCGGCTTAACAGTCGCTGCCTCAGTCATGAGATGCGATAAGAAAGCAGAGTAAAAAAACAAAACAGTCAAGGGCAGTGAGCAATCGCTGTCCTTTTCTTACGGGAATATCCGCAAAATGCTGAGAGTCTCCCATTTAGATGAGGAATGACACAAAACACAACGGAAACAATCTGGGAAAGACGATTTTCATAAATGTGTCTCATATTTTGAAATATCACCCTTTTGTATGTTTTTTAAAAAGCAGAACAGGATTAAACTATGCGAGATTTCAAAATAGAAAGGGAAAGGAATACGGATATGAAGAATAAGAATATGCTTCTAGTCGGTGCAGCCATCCTCATGGGATTGACCGCATGCGGCAAGAAACCAAACACCCCGGCAGAGTCATCAGAACCTGCATCAACATCCGAAACAGCTGAATCTTCCGCTGCTCACGTTCACTCATACGGTGAATGGGCAGTCACAAAGACAGCAACCCACACAGAAGAGGGCGAAGAGACAAGAACCTGCGAATGCGGAGAGAAAGAGACTAGACCAGTCAGCAAGACAAGTGCACACGAATGGTCCGAGTGGGTAGAAACTAAGGCGCCAACCCACACTGAAGAGGGCAAGAAGGAAAGAACCTGTCCATGTGGCGAAAAAGAGACAGACACAATCGCAAAGACATCCGAACACCAATACGGTGAGTGGAAAGTAACTAAAGAAGCAACCTGCGAAGAAACAGGCTCTAAATATAGAGAATGCCCATGCGGCGATAAAGACATCGAGTCAATCCCTGCAAAAGGTCACACCTTTGGTGATTGGGCAACAATAGAGGCTCAGTGCCTTGTGGCAGGAGAAAAGACTAGAACTTGCTCAACCTGCGGAAAAGAAGAAAAAGAGACAATCCCTGCAACGGGACACTCATATTCTGAATCGTGGTCATACACATCAGAATCACACTCCCACGAATGTTCAAAGTGTGGAGACAAAAAAGATACAGCTGAACACGTTTTGACAGCCTTTACCAAGACTGAAAATATGGCATCTGGCCATTACTTCAAATGCGATTGCGGATACGTTTCGGGACTCAACAAACACTCATTCACCATCGAAAACTACGATTGCCCGGTCGCGAATGCAAACCCAAATCATGGTGATCTTTACGCAAGATATTGCGAATGTGGCATGTTCAACACCAATAACACATGGGAAGATGGCGAACCAGTCTTTGCTAACTCCAATGAGATAACTCAGAATCCAACAGGAGACACCGCGGGCAAATTACGTGCGTCCTATGATGTGGCCCCTTGGTACATAACCTGTCCAATCCCTGCGATTGACTCATCGTATTCGGCCTATGACATTATAGTTACCTCGGGTGATTGCATTGAATTGATGGCTACGTATAGTCTTAAGAATTTGTCTGAAGAGGATGCAAAAGCATTCTTGAAAGAAGAAGGACTCGAAAACGACGATAATTACGTCGCTTATGTGAACATCCTCACTCATATGGGAAATTCTTGGGCTGAATTCAATTACCTAAGCTATGGCGAGCATAATCTCGCTTATGTGGAACCAGTCTATGACTGTGTAGAGGGAACTGGTTCATCAGGCTATTACAAGTGCACAAAATGTGACGCTAAAACGCTCGATACAAGTGCAATGTCACGTATGTCGGAAACGGAGTTGGCCCCGTTGAGCCTCAACGTCACGAAAACCGCTACATCTCTTGATGATGGAACGACGACAATCACGGCAACGCTCAAGGCTGGTACAATCAGAAACGGCGAGAAGGTCCAGTGGATCCTCCCAAGTGGCAAAATCCGTACCGCAACAGTCTCAAATCTCCAATTGTTAGTGGGTTCAACATACCGTGACTGCAGCCCTGTATCACGCGATGATAGCGATAGGGCAGTAAGTTTCACGATCGATGGAGCAGCCATCTTGAGAGTCGGCGCCACGATGACATTCACCCATGCCTACACTCA
>DCHU01000059.1:987-8608 GCA_002314915.1 Caryophanales bacterium UBA1744 | reverse complement strand
TCGTAAGCGCCGCCTACATACCTAAAGGAAACACACTCTTTCTCATCTTGAGCAGAAGGGAATGTGAGGAGTCCGTTTTTATAGAACTTCTTGTTGGAGAACGCGATTAAAGATTCATGTTTGGAACGATAGTGACATGTGAGACGACGTCTTGGTATTCCTAGGACGATAACGTCGTCAAGCAATGACTCAAGATCCTCACCAGTCGAAGAGAACAAATCATCGGTTGTTCCTTCAAGGCTAACATTCGATGAGAAGAAGTTCGTTGGAGGCATTTGCTGTTCATCTCCCGCGATAATACAGCACTTGCCACGTCCAATTGCACCGATCGCTTCAGAGGTCGGAATCTGAGAAGCTTCATCGAATATAACTGCATCGAACATATACTTTCCAGGCTCGAGATACTGAGCAACCGCTAAAGGTGACATAAGCATGCATGGGCAAACAGTTTTGATTAATCTAGAGAAGTCATCATCATTGAAGATCTGTCTTAATGTAGTGTTTCTACCGCCATTTTTAGCAAGTTTCTTAAGGGAAGCTATTGCGGTAGAACCTGCATAGTTATAATTCGCCATAGGATAGTTAGCTGTTATCTTGGCGGCCGTTTCTTTTACAACCAAAGAAGAGAACTCGTTGATCAAGTCACCGTATTTCTCAATTGTTTTGTCTATGTCTCTCGATGAGAGTGTTCCAAGGTTATCTTTGTCCAAGACGCATGAGAGGATTCTATAGAATAAAGCGTTTTTGAATGATGGAATTAACTCAATCCCCTTAATCGCACCGGCCTCATAGGTATCGATGACGGTTCCCGGAACATAATGTCTTGCCATATCTAGTTCAGTCAAAAGAGATGTCCATTCACCAAGTCTTCCGCCATTGTTATGGGCTTCAGTAAGCTTGCTTGCGAGACGATCGAAGTAATTATCAAAGTCACCATAGTTAGCAAGCTTGAAGCTATATGTTTCCTTCAAGTGTTCTTCAGCTTCCTTCAATACACTAAGATCCGAGATGAGGGCGTCAAAATTCTTGTTCTCCCAAACATCTTCACTGTTGATAAGGAACTTGACGTATTCAACAAATCTTTCTTTGTCTTCTGCGCTTGTTGTGTAAATTGAGTAAATGATATCAGCCAGAGCTTTGGTCTTTTCGAGAACCTTGATAGCGTTATCTGCACCCACTTTATTTGTGATGTTGAGTTCGGCCACCACTTTCTTTTCATATGGTCCGTATGTTGTGAGGGTTTCTTCAATCATCGAATGGGTTATGAATAATTCAAGCTCATGCTCAAAGGCCTTCAAAACCTTCTTGTCCTTAACACAAGATTTCCAAGGTTTGACCACAGCTTTCTTAGCGCCACCACGTTTAAAGAATCCGAGTTTAGAAGCCGACTCGTAATCTGATTTAGCTTTATTCGCGTCTAACGAGTATGCCTTATCGTTCCATCTTGTAGCGAGATCATCCTCTAACGCGAACTTATCGCGGATGTATGATGTCATTTCCTTAATAGAGTCATATTTTTCACGGAAAGTATCATATCCAAGAACTTTCTCGTGAACCGCGCCTTCTTCCCTGACCACTGAAATCAGTGAAGCGAACAATTCAGCATTAGCCCTTGTTGTTGGAACGACGTCTTTAATCTTCAAGAACGCGTTATATAAATCGAGTTGAAATGGTCTGACCGTTTTCGCCAATTGGTCAATCTCTTCAAGGGCTTGATCTCTTAACAATAATGAATAAACCCTTGATGTAAATCCAATTAAGGAATTCGTTGAGTATTCACCATTTATAGCAATCTTGTTTTCCAGATTAGATAATTCATCTAACGCTGCATCATATGAATCTCTATCTAGAGAAGAAGCATAATCTTCTGATATTGATAATTTGCCTTTGTATTTAGCAAGGGATAGATATCCGACAATCGCATCGTAGCAAGACAAGAAGAATCCATTCTCCTTATGGATTTTATCAAGGATTGTGTTGAGGCTTTCTCTCTTTATAGAGAGCTCGTCCGCAATTTTGGAATAATCTTCAGGGTTCTTGGTGGAACCGTAATCAAGCATTGTTCCGAGTTTAGCAAGTACTTGTGACTTAGATGCGTTAGCGCTTGAGAGTTCCAAGGTGAAATCTCCTAATCCAAGGTCGTCCAATCTCTTTTTAACAACATTGAGAGCAACTTCCTTTTCCGCAACGAAAAGAACAGACTTTCCGTGATTCATGAAGTTGATGATCATGTTGGCAATAGTCTGAGATTTGCCAGTTCCAGGAGGACCGTCTAACACGAACGATTCGCCTTGAAGTGAATCTGAGATAGCCTTGATTTGGCTAGAGTCTGCTGGGAGAGGGATAGCAAGCGCGCTTGGGTTAAGCTTATCATCCATTTCCTCATAAGATACCAAGTCATCTCTGTCATCCCATGACTTAACTCCGTTATATAAAGATTTGACAACAGGGTTGAGGAGGAGTTCATCTCGCCTGGTCTTAAGATCTGTCCACATGGTGAAGTGAGCAAAACTGAATATGGATACAGTTGACACATCCTCAATCAAAGTCCAATTGTCTTTTGCCTCAATTCTCTTTTTGATAGTGTTGAAAATCTTTCTCACATCGACAACACCATTCGAGTCCTTTGGCAGGTTCTCGGTTGATATATCGGTAATGTCAATGCCGCAGTTGTGCTGGAAATATTGGAATAATGTAGTGTTCAACTGAAGGTCTTCTATAGAGTATTCAAAGGAGTAATATAGACCGCTCTTTCTCTTAGGCATCTTGATAGGAAGCAAGAACAAAGGAGCGAACATCGATCCGGAATTATTCTTTGCAGCCTTTTCGTTATCGAACCATCTAATGATGCCGAGGGTTAAGAACAAAGGATTGCATCCACTCTCTTCAAGAGCTGTTGTTGCTTTTCTAGATAAAGACTTTAAATAATCGTCGCCCTTGTTGAGCTCAGAGAATCCGAGAATTGCGCCCCTCTTATATCCAGCATCAGCAAGATCTCCGTATTCGGTCTTGGTGAACATATATGGGCCTTTTTCCGCTTTGGCGGTGGAACAGCCGACGGAGCAATCAATGGCAACCTTTTCATTTCTCGAAAGGAACTCGATAAACTTAATAGAATCAGGGACAATAAACTCCACTCCATTCTTAGGGAAACGCAAATTGATGAGTTTGTTCTTGAGGTTTAAATCTAAGAGTTTCTCTTCCCAATATTCAAACTTATCCTTTGGCTTGTAATCTTCTTTCTCCATGACTATGCCACGGTGTTCAAGGTCGATCTGCTCAATGGTGTCGCTATAATCTTTTTCTAGGATTGATGTGTCGATGGAGTAAGTTCCATCAGACATCTCGTGTGGAGTAGGAATTGGAAGCGTTTCTCCTCTGTGTGATGAGACGATATCAATAGCGGTCAAACCAGGATGATTGATCAAGTAGTTCTTTCCGTTGTTGATTGAACTCTCGAACGGAACAGGGAACGAAGAAACCGTAACATCTGTTGGATTCAAAACAAGAATCTCGTTAATTCCTTCCGAAATCGCATTTGATAAAAGCGTGAGGTTGTCCTCGACGTTATGAGGAAGATGTTCATCGTCTAGCATGACACCAGCGAAGGCATGTCCTTTAACCAAATTGAGCAATGGATTCAATCCGATAGATTCCAATACTGAACAATAAAGAATAGAGATATCTAGGCATGTACCGACTTTTTCCTTAATAACTTGATAAGGGAGTCGAACTTTCTGGAATGTTTTCTCAAACGATGCAGGAGGCTCGCTATAACGGATGTTCAAAGCTTGAAGAGCCTGGAATACCGCATGAGCTTCTTCCTTCACTTTGTTAGGGTCATGATACTGATATCCTGCAAAGTCACACCTACCGTAAGAGTTCATCAAAATGGTTGATGCGTCTCTAGCCACCTTTTTGACCTCGTCATCCTCTGGAGTGACAAACGATGAGAGAATATCAATCTTATCTCCTATTATGTCTGAGGCAGCCTCTTCGATAGGCAAAATCTTAAGCGTTTCCTGCTTATGGACAATCACTTCGCCATCTTCATTGAATAATCTAAAGATTAATGTGGCAACAATCGGTGCATTGAGTTTATACAATTCAGTCGCATTAACAGTGCATGAGAACGAATCAACTTCGGTGACTTTGCCTTTTTGAATGTCAGTGAGAATGGTGTCTTCAATTGTGATGTAAGGCGAGTCGGTGGTAATTGAAAGAGCCGCATGTTCGATGTCGACGAGCGATTCGTTTTTAATCGAAACTTTGCGCAAGAAGGAATAGAAGTTTTGCTTGTTGGTTCCTTTCCTCTTTTTTAATAAAACCTCGGCTTGATAGTTAACATAGTTAATGGAATCAGCGAGGTCGATGTTTAAAATGATTAAATCGTTTTCCATATCGACACCTCTCGTATATTAATAATCTATATAATAATTTCATTATTTAAAGACTTGATTTTAAGTATTTCCTATGGCGGTGTTTAAAGTGGGAAAAAATCTTTGAAAACACAAAAGAAAAAAGGCCCGAGAGCCTTATTCTTTCTTCTTATCGAAGCCGAGTTCGTAGATGATGTTTAACACAAGCGATCCAACCGAATTGCCCGCGATGAATAACAAGAGGTATAACACACCCTTCCAGATGTAGCCGGACTCAGTTGTGATACCTGCCATGAAATAGAACATGTCCGCAATACAGTGCTCAAATCCTGAGACGATGAAACACATGATGCACATCACTATCGGAAGTAGGTGTTTTCCCTCGCTTTTGCGATAGAGCAAAACACTTAAGTGGATAATGAAGCCGCACAGCACTGCATTTAAGAACTCCAGCCAAATTGGCTTATCGAATTTCGCAAGGAACAAAGTCTTTGCGTAATCATGGAGATCCGGAATAAACCTTGCGACCACTCCCACTAGGAAAGCGCCAATGCAGTTGAACGCGAGAATAACGAGCAAGAATGAGATAGATTCCCATTTTGGTTTCGCAAAGCCAATCTTTCCCGTGAACAAGTTCTGTTGGAGGATGAAGATTGATATCAAAGCCAAAGAGAACAAGAACATGCCGAGGATTGGATAACCCTTAACGCATGAGAAAAGATAAGCAAATCCAGCTATGCCAATGAGCAAACCGGCCAATATAGATTTAAAAATGTTCTGTCTCATTTCGTATTAATATGCCTTTGCGAAGTAAGCGACGATTGTTGAAGGCTTGCCACAAACTGGACATGGTGCACCGCCTTCTTCAATGTCCTTGTAGATGCATCTTGCAGTGCCACCGCCAGTGATCTCTTTGATTTTGAGTTCGCATTCAGCCTCTCCGCAGAATGCCATTCTTGCGTATCCGCCTTTTGCGAGAACTGCATTGAGTTCATCGATGTTTTCAACATCAGTAATAGAGTTTTCAAGACGTTCCTTAGCTGCATTGTACATCGCATTATGGATGTCGTTTAAAACTGTTGGGATGTTCTCTTTGATGTAATCAAGGGTAACAAGTTTCTTTTCGCCATTAAGTCTTTCGACCAATGTAACCTGATTGTTTGCAAGATCTCTTGGTCCGACTTCAATTCTGAGAGGAATTCCCTTCATCTCATATTCAGCGAACTTCCATCCTGGAGTCTTTGAATCATCCTTATCGAGCTTAACTCTGATGTTCTGAGCCAAGAGTGCGTTCTTAAGGTCTTCACAAGCTTCGAGAACTCCTGGTTCTTTCTGTCTAATTGGAACGATGACAACCTGAGTTGGAGCAACATATGGTGGCAAAACAAGTCCGTTGTCGTCGCCGTGAACCATGATGACAGCTCCGATTAATCGTGTTGAAACTCCCCAAGAAGTCTGGTGTGGAACCTCAAGTTTATTGTTTCTTCCAAGGAACTGGATTCCATATGCTTTTGCGAAACCTGTACCGAGATAATGAGATGTTCCAGACTGAAGTGCCTTACCGTCGTGCATAAGCGCTTCGATTGAGTATGTAGCAACAGCGCCTGCGAATTTTTCGTGTTCCGTCTTTCTGCCTTTGACAAATGGGATTGCCAAAACGTTCTTACCGCAATCGTCGTAGATATCGAGGAATGTCTCAACGTTGCTTCTAGCCTGTTCTTCTGTTTCGAATAAGCAGTGTCCTTCCTGCCAGAGGAATTCTGAGCCTCTTAAGAAAGGTCTTGTGGTCTTTTCCCATCTGACAACAGAACACCACTGGTTGAACATCTTTGGCAAGTCTCTGTGTGAGTTGAGGATATTCTTGTAAAGATCGGAGAATAATATCTCTGATGTTGGACGGATGATTAATGGATCTTCAAGCTTCTTGCCGCCGCCATAGGTAGCAACTAAACATTCTGGAGCAAATCCTTCGACATGCTCTTTTTCCTTGGCGAACATTGATTCTGGAATAACCATTGGGAGATAGACATTCTCAGCTCCTTCTGCTTTGAATCTCTTATTCAAGTAATTCTGGATCTCCTCCCAAATTGCATATCCATAAGGGAGATAGTTGATGAATCCCTTAACTGATGAATAGTTCATCAACTCTGCTTTTTTGCAAACGTCTGTATACCACTGAGCGAAATCTTCGTCTCTAGATGTGATAGCGTTGTTCTTTAACTGTGCCATAAAGTGTTATTTCCTTTCACTGATGCCGTAAAGCCTATCAAGGCTTCTTTTATTAATTGGTTTTAAGTTGTCGTCATATGGAGAGAATGCGTCGGAGGAAATGAAATCAATTCCAGCTCCAACTACCATCTCAATAGACATCCAAGATGTTAGGTTCGTAGCGATAATCGGCTTATCGAACTTGACAAGTTTATCAACGAGCGCGCTAATCTGCGAGCGAATTCTTGTTCCAGACACGTCTCCAGTTGATTCCGCGAAGTCGATGAAGAAGTGATCGAACCTCGCATATATGTTCTCAGCGAGAAGCAATCTTCCTCCATCAAGGAAGAGAGAAACGCTGTAACCTCTTGTTTTTAAATCGACAAGGGCATTGAAGAATGATCCACTCTTCTCCTTTGTCTCGTATGAGAATATATCGGATTCTTTGAAGACGAATACAAGCTTTGCTTCTTTCGCTTTCTTCATCTTTGGCATCGATTTTATGAGTGCGCCTATTTCACACACCATCGTAGGAATGAAGAGAATGAGATCATCATTATCACCCTTTTCTGCCGTGAATCTTCCGACTGCATCTTTGATGATTGCGCTGAACAGTGTTCCCGATTCCTTAGCACGATTTGCGTAGTTCTTCATCTCATCGATGTTATCGAACGCTGTGTTGATTGGAATGGTTCTGACCATGTAGCCACTGATTGTTCGCCCTTTGACGTCGAACACCGGTCGGAATTTATCAACGAATTTCTTTCCACGAACAATCTTCGCCACCTCAGACTTGCAGTCATCGGTATCGTCAAAGGCTGAAATGTCATTGTCATCTTTGTCAAAGAACCCGAGGTTTGTCGTTGTCGTAAACTGAGAGTTGGAAGCGTATCTCGCACCAGTAACGATTTCATTATAACCGCCTGATGATTCGCTATTCTGAACAACGCCACATCTGACTTCATAGAAGCATTCGTTCGCTTTTTTCTTTCTTTGCTCATTCATGTCACGCTCAACTTTGTTGATGACGGTCA
>DCHU01000059.1:0-927 GCA_002314915.1 Caryophanales bacterium UBA1744 | reverse complement strand
AATTCATTCGGGCTTAGCTGAATAAGTTTGGATGTTCCTTTTACAAAGTAAGATATGGATTTCTTAAATCGAGTAATAACGTCGGTGGATAGATTGTTTTTGAATTTTTCTAAGTCAACCCCTTCTCCGTTGTTCATCTTCGGTGCAAGGGTGAAACAGAATGTCATGCCTCTAGAAGTACCATGTCTCTCGATTTCCATTCCAAACTCAGCGACGGATGACAAGTCTTTGTCCTTGAGTTCAGCGTTCTTGTTTGCGTATCTTATCAAGTGGTTTTCCAAGTGAATGATTTGCTTATTCGTATCGACCTTTACCACTTTGTAGAAAGATGGGTTTGTTTTCTTTGAGTCGACAAACTGAACATCAGCTTCAAGATAGTTATCAGTTGTTTTCTTCTCGAGGAGATCAATAATCCATCCTTTAAGAACGGCTTGCTCATGAATAGGCATAGAACCAATCCACGTTTCGAATGGCACTCTTTTCGCCTTGCTCATTTTCGATGTATTGAAATAAATGACTTCTTGTTTTGATAAATCAATCTTAATGATTCTGACCGTTGAAGATGAGTATTTGATGTCTTTGTCAAATCTGTTCTCCTTCCAATGTCCAACACCGTATCCAACACAAAGTGCAATGACCATGCCGGCGAGAGCGAGAGTAATTAAGAGGGAGATAAGAAACACAACGTTGAAAGAACTGATGTAATTCACCAGTTTATTCCACAGGGTTTCAATGTTATCTACAAAGCTAAAAGTCATATGTAAAGCGGATGAAAGCTTCATCCGGCAAATTGTAACACGAACGCGAGCATATGTAATATAGCCGTTTTCAATTGTTATGCTTAAATTGTTGAGTTAATATATCAACGCTCTTGGAGAAGTACCCAAGTGGTTCAAGGGGACGGTCTCGAAAACCGTTAGCAGGCTG
>DCHU01000068.1:11184-17659 GCA_002314915.1 Caryophanales bacterium UBA1744 | reverse complement strand
GACGACTGGGTTATTTGCATCGCCCTTTGTCCACTTGTAGACTCCAGCGGATGCAATTCCTTTTGCTGTAGCTGTTGTAGCATCGATGTTCACAAGTCCCATTGGAGTGAGATTTGTGAAGTTACGATACTGATGCCATGTTCCTTTCTCGGTATATGTTGTTGAGCAACCTGGCTGTTTATCAGAATCGAAGAACTTGTAGGTTGTGTTAACGAACAGGTTATCGCCGAACCATCCAAGGACATCATCGATTGTCTGAGTTGCAAGAACATCAGATGTTGTATCTCCAGCTTCTGCGGAGGAAGAATCGACTGGGGTGTTCTGAGCGCCGCAGCCGACAAGTGTCATAGCAATGACAGGAAGTAAGATATTTTTAACTAGTTTATTCATACCCCATATTTTATATGAGGTATAAGCAATAATGCAATTAAGATTAATAATAAAAGCCCTCTTGATTAGAAGAGGGCTAATCCATTTCTAAGTAAAGGTTACTCAGCAACGGTGTAAGTTAATGTGACGCTTTTAATTTTGACTTGTGCGGTTCCTGTTGCAACAATGCTGACTGAAGCGCCATCAACTGTGATATCGCCAGTTGAAGCGCTGTATTCTGTACCATTCACGGTAAATGCTGTTGTCGTTGATACTGAAACATTAGCTGTGACAATAGTTATTCCCGTTCCTGCTGTAATGTTCATTCCAGCTTTTGCATAAAGCTGAATTTCGCCACCGCTTGCGTTAATTCTTGCAAAACCTGATCCATTTGTGCATGTGTTCTGGACAAATTTGCAGCTAAACAAAGAAGCGTCTACGCCCAATTTTGAAGCACATTCTGCTGATTCATCCTTAATATAGCCTCTTTCAGCATCATTTGCAGCGATTGTGACGGAAGTTCCAGTTGATGAACCACCACCTGTATCTCCGCCCTCGGCTGGAGCAACCTTGAATGTAACCTTAACATCATTAGATGTTGTTGCCTTGAAGATGTACTTGCCATCAGCATTTGCAGTAATCGTGTTTGTTGCTGTCTTGTAGAGTGCGTAACCAGAGACTGTGACTGTGTCAACGACATAGCCTTCTGCTGGAACTGGCAAGACTTCAACTTCTGCGCCATAAGCTGCTTTCTCTGCTGAGACTGTTGCTGTACCATTCTCGCCTGCTGTGACTGTAACTGCGTGTTCTGCAGTTGAAGCTTCGTGAGCTGTGACGATACCCATGATTTCTGGAGTACCATTATAGTCTTCGAAGATTGCCTTTACTGTGACTAGTTCGCCATTGGCGATGTCTTTTAATGATGTGGTTGCATCCTGAGGGTTCTTGAAGTCCCAACCACCTTTTGTTGTGTCATAAACGATTGCTGAATCGGTTGTTGTTGCTCCGTACAACTGGATGTAAGCGCCTGTTGTTGGAGAAACCAAGACAGCGTTTCCATATTTATTGGAATCGCTCTTACCGTCGAGATAACCCTGGACAACATAGATGTTTTCTCTGTCATAAACTCCTGTTGTCGTTGATGGGCTAGCCATTGCGATTAACTCATCAACTGTCTTTGTGACCAACTTGAGTTCGACGACTTCGAATTCAACTTTTGCAGAGATTTCTTCGCCATCTAATGTTCCTTTGACTGTGATGACTGTTTTGCCAACAGAAACACCTGTGACATTACCTTCTGCGTCGACTGTTGCGATTGAAGCGTCCGCTGTTGACCAAGTCCATGCAACTTCTGCTCCGCCGATAGCGTTTGCTGTTAACTTTGTCTTTGCACCGACGACGACTGATGATGCGCCTTCGATTGCAGCTTTTGGTTCTGACCAAGCTGTGCACTCGCAGTAAACAATCTGTGGATTGTTGTTGTAGAAGGAAACGTAGCCGTTGAATGTGACCTTATCGCCAACTTTGACGTCTGTTGCTTCTGTTTCGCCGCTTCTAACGTGTTTCCATGTAGAGAAGACTGCTGCTGAATATGTGCCGTTGTTGAATGCTGTGTAATAATCATCGCCAACTTTGACTGTATATGTAGCGTTTCCTGATGAAGAGATTGAAACGTTTGTGACCTCTGCATTCTTAACTTCGATCTTTCTTGAACCATCCATGAATGTTAAGTCAGCGCGATGGCCTTCGTAGACTTCGATTCCGACAGGGTTCTCAATGCCTGGGTTTGAATCAAGTTTTGTTAATGTGGCGCCTGAGCCAACTTCACGGAGACCTGAGTAGTCAGATAATGTTCCAGCGATGTTGAAGCAGTCTCCAACCTTTGTGCCATCTGGTACGTATGTCTTGTAGACAAGGATTGCGTGTTCGCCATCAGCGAAGATTGCGCCCTGTTCTGGGTATGTTCCAACGTACATAGCGTTGAATGCGACTGCTGATTTATTAGCGACGACGAGAGTTTCTCCGTCATCCTGTAAAGAATAGATATAGCCAAGTGTCATCTTAGCGACTGCCTTGACGAGAACGTTGAATGAATCTTCTGCGAGGACTTCTCCTGGTTTGTCCTTGAGTGCGATAGATGCTTTGATAGCAGCCTGGACGTCTTCGCCACCCGCTAATGAGTTTGGAGTTGAGACGACGACTTTCTTTCCGTCTGCTGAAATCTCCATGTATTTTGCATATGCAGCGTCGATTGTGTAGGTGATGACGAATGTGTACTTGTTGTCATCCTCTGCCATTCTTGAGGTTTCGGTTGTTAAATCGAAGTCTCCTGCTGCACCTGTTGATGCAAGTGTTGAATAAGTTGTGAAAACACCTGCGAGTGCTTTCTTTGCTAAAGCAACGAAGTCGACAACGACCTGTTCCTCTGATGATTCTACTGGCTGCTGTTCTGATGTTGCTGGCTCATCTGCTGGAGTTGAGGAGTTGTTTCCTGGAAGTAATCCGCAAGAACCGAGTAACATTGCTGAGGCAATCAATAGTACGCCTACTTTTTTCTTCATAATATTTAATTCCCCTTTCTGAAGATTAGTAATAATTTTTTCGTAGCCCTATAGTCTACAACTATGCGGCCGACATGTTAAGTGTAAGACCTGCTGCCTTACAAAGATTGACCTGATAAGTTGTCTTTCCTTTTGTAGTTGTGTACTTAACAAGTCCACCTGTGATGGAGATTGACTCAACTTTGCGGTTGTCGGTGCTGCCATCGAGTGATTCTGCGATGCTCTTCTTACCTGCAAAGAAGTCGATATTGTCGCCGATTCTCTTTAATGTGCCCGGATACTTGATGGAGATGCCATCAACGATTCTGATGTTCAACTCCTCTGATGGGTTATTCTTATCGTGACAATACAAAGTGAAGGAATACGCGCTAGTTGTAGCGGTATTTAATGTTGCGTAGCCGCCTGTGCAGACAAGATCGACGGAAACCATACAGTTAAGGTATGCATCCGATGCGAATTTGCCGGCATTTCCGGTTAATGGAGCAACATCTGCCTCTTTTCCAGTTGAGAGGATCTTCATGTCATCATCCTCTGGATAGAGAGCGGAATATGAGACGTCGACAACCTGGAGGACTCCGTTATATTCGGAGACTGTTCCTGTGATTTCGAGTTCGTTGCCGATTGTGGTTAATGGGGCGTAGACGATGTACTGCGTGAATACGTACATGCCATATCTCTGTGTAACAGTCTCGCCTGCTGTGTTCGTGTAAGTGATGTCCTTATTGATATAAGCAGCACCCTGGTCTGGGCCAACGCCTGCGACGATGCCCTCAAATGTGACCTTTGAGCCAACCCAGTCATAAGGCTCACCGTCAGCACCGATACCTTCGTTGATCATACGGAGGTCGATCTTGACTGGATCTGCGTAGTTATAATCTGGATCCTGCTCATCGCTCCAAAGGTGAAGCTTGTATTTCTGAGCCTGGACTGATGCGTTGAGGAATGGATCTGCGTAGTCCTTTCCTGTAACGCCTTTTGCCTTTGACCAGCCGTACTGGCAAAGAGCGAGGTTGACGTTGATGAAGTCTTCGAGAACAGGGTTCTCTTCTGTTGTGACCCAAACGTAGACGAGATAACGTCCGCCTGTTGAGTCTAAGACTGGCTTTTCTTCTCCGCCATTATCAAGGGAGTCTGTTGAAAGAACGATGTGTTTTGCGTTCTTGAGCAAATCTCCGTTGAATTCGGAAGCACCGTGACCCCAAGGCTCAAACATACCGGTTGATTCTGGTGTATCAACACAGTTGTAACGTCCTTTGATTGTGCCGGTGTTGCCCGACTTCTGTTTGAAGTGAGCGGTGTCGCCGTCGACCTTAGTGACAAGTGTGACTTCACCAATGCCAGCGGTTAAGAATTCTTTACCTGCATAGTCTTTTGTCAAATTGACCTGTTTTGTATAGTCGACCCATTCTGGGTCGTCTTCAGGATTTACATAGCTTGTAGTTGTTGGTTCTTCGCTTGAATCAGTTGGATTTGGATCAACTGGCTTTGTTCCGCAAGCGACGAGTCCAGCAAGGAGCAAGCCAGAGAGCATGAATGATACTAAATTCTTTTTCATTTATAGCCCTCCGATTATGAGTTAACGCATGTTGTCATAGCGTCGTTATATGCCTGATCAACTGTCTTTGTTCCAAGTAAGATTGAGGAAACAATCTTTCCAGCTTCTGCTCTTGCGACGGATGAACCGACGAAGACTGGTGAGTTGAAGTATGAATCCAAGAGGTTGGATGAGACTTTTGCGACCTCATTGAAGAGTCCGCCTGACTGGCTGACGAATGACTTATATGCGTCAGTTTCATATGATGAAGTTCTAACTGGCTGGTAGCCTGTTGAAACTGCATAGTATGTTGAATTTTCTGCTGTTGAGATGTGCTTGTAGAACTTCCAAGCCGCTTCTCTTTCTACAGCCTTTGCATCGTTGAAGATACAAATTGATGGGCCCTGTGAAATGACTGCTGGTTTTGTTAAGTCATAGTAAGGGATGTGTGCAACGCCGACTTCGAAGTTATCTGTGCCGTTATAGGTTGTACCACCTGTTGAACCGATAGACATCAAGACTTCTTCTGATGTGAATTTCGTTGATGTGTATGTGTTGTTTCCAACGGTGCCTTTTGTGGTGAACAATCCCTCATCGAACTTGCTCTTGAGGTCGACCATCATCGCCTTGGATTGAGCGTTGTCAAATAAGTAGTGATTTCCTTCTTTTGAAGTAAATGGAATGCCCATCTGCTGGGATAATGTGATGAATAAGTTGGAATCTGAATCGTATCCAAGTGGGATGATTTCTGGGTAAGTTGCCTTTATTTCTCTGCAAAGTGCCCACATTTGCTCCCAAGTCTGTGGAATTGTCCAGCCATTCTCATCAAATACGGTTTTGTTGTAGAAGAGAGCTTCTGTTGATTTTGCGAATGGAACTGAATATGTTCCTGCCTTCTCGTAGTTGCATCCTTCTTCCCAGAAAGCTTTGACGTAGTCATCCTTTCCGGTTTTCTTAGAGCCGTTCTCATCGTGTGATCCGTCTTCTTCCTTAAAGCCGAGATCTGCGCTGTTGATGTAGGTGTCTAAGTTAACGCAAACGCCCTCACCGCCAGCTGCCATATATTCAGCAACGTGGTCAGGATAGCAGAATGCCATTGTAGGTAATGTGTGTGTTGAAACGTTCTTTAAGCAGAGTGCCTTAAGATCGTCATATCCGCCTGCAGCGGATGAAGCTTTGATTTCGATGTTAGGTTCTTTGGCATTGAATGATTTGATGAGCGTATCAAGTAAAGCCTGGTTGGATTTACCCATACAGTGCCAGAAGTTAACCGTGACCTTCTCGTCTTTTCCACCTTCTGACTTCTCTGGGTCGACTGGTTTAGAACCGCCTCCGCAAGAAGCCAAGCTCATGAGCGTGGTAAATGCCAAGATGGCGAATGCCTTCTTTGTGTTTTTCATAGTATCTCCTCCTTTATATATAAGAGAAAACAGGCGGAAGTAGGAGGCTTCCGCCTGTGTTAATTAAATTAAGATGCGAATAAGCAGTTAGCGAGTGCGTCGTCAAATGCCTGGTCAACTGTCTTTGTTCCGAGTAAGACTGCTGCCATTAATGAGTCGATTTCGTTACGTGCAGCTGAAGATCCCTTGAATGCTGGGGATGTGTAGTACCACTTTGTGTAGTCTGAGCCTGTAGCTGCGAAGTCTAAGACTGTGTTGACTAATGGTGTTGTGGATGTCTTGTAGTTCTTATCAGTAAATGATGAGGTTCTGACTGGGTTATAGCCTGTTGAAGAAGCCCAATATGCTGAGTTGGTTGTATTAGTGATGTATTTGTAGAATAACCATCCACCGATTCTTTCCTGAATTGTTGAGTTAGCGAGGAAGCAGATAGAAGGTCCCTGCATGATGACCTTACCATTGTTAAGGTCTGCCTGTGGAACTGCTGCAACGCCTGTTGCGAATGAGTCTGTTGCGTTGTACTTTGTGCCACCTGTTGAACCGATTGACATCAAGAGTTCTTCGTTTGTGAACTTTGTTGATGTGTATGTTCCTGAACCAAGCTGAGCCTG
>DCHU01000068.1:2202-11119 GCA_002314915.1 Caryophanales bacterium UBA1744 | reverse complement strand
ACGAATGCTTTTGCCTTGTCGTTGTTGAAGAGGAAGTGATTTGTGCCTTCGCCTGATGTGTATGGGATACCCATCTGTTCGCAGTATGTGATGTAGAAGTTTGCGTCTGAGTCATATCCTAATGGAGTGACATCTGGCATAGCTGCCTTGATATCAGCGCAAAGAGCCCACATCTGGTCCCAAGTCTGAGGAACTTCCCAACCATTTGCTTCGAATGCATCCTTGTTGTAGAAGAGTGTTTCTGTTGATTTTGAGAATGGTAATGAGTAGTAGCCTTCAACTGCCTTTCCTTCGACTGTATAGTGATGTCCTTCTTCAAGATATGTCTGGATGAAGTCATCAGTGCCTGCATCTCCGAGTCCGTTGTCAACGCCAAAACCGATCTTTGTTGAATTCATGAAGTCGTCGAGTTTGAGGACTGAGTCTGATGGGAGGTAGTCAGCGACGTGGTCTGGATAGCAATATGCCATTGTTGGAGTTGTTCCAGCAGGAATTGCGTTTGCGACGTTCTTTCTGACGTCGTCATATCCACCCTGTGCTGAGTGAGTGATTGTGATCTTTGGGAAGACCTTGTTGAATCCAGTGATGAATTCGTCTAAAACAGCGATGTTTGCCTTACCCATTGAGTGCCAGAATGTGACTTCACATTCAAGGTTTGTGAGATCTTCAGGGATCTTAGCATCTAATGCGTTGCCGGAAGCCTGTTCTGATGTTGTTTCAGCAGGTCCTTCTGATGTCTTTGGATCAACTGGTTTGTCTCCGCCGCCACAAGCGACGAGTGTTCCGATTGAGAGTAATGATAACATGCTCAATGCGAGTTTCTTATTTGCCATTTTTTTCTCCTAAATAAAATGTTCTATATAGTTGGTATTTAAACCGAATACCCTGGTTTTGTGGCCTTTATCCTTTGATACCGGCGCGGCCAACGCCTTTCATGATGTACTTGCGGAAGAAGATGAATAAGAGCAAGAGAGGGACTGTGACTAAGATTGTTGCAGCCATCTGGATGCCATACTGAGGTTCTCCGGATGTAGTTGAGAATGAGGAACGTAAACCGTTGGTGACAAGTCTTAAGGAATCGTGTCCTGCTGTGACTAACTGTGGCCAAACGTATGAGTTCCAGGAACCCATCAACTTAAGGATGAAGATTGAGATGAGGGTTGGGAGTGCTAATGGGACCATAACGTGCCATAAGAACTGCCAATCTGACTTACCATCGACCTTTGCGGCGAGGTAGAGTTCATTAGGAATCTGCTTGAAGTTCTGTCTGAGTAAGTAGATGTAGAAGACTGAGACCCAGAATGGAATGATCATAGCTGCAAAGATTGTGTCTGTGTAGCCGAGCCATCCGTTAACCAAGCCAACTCCGAACTCATACCAAGGGAGTTTTGCGACTGTGATGTAGTTTGTGATAACCATCATTTCGCCAGGAATCATCATTGTTGCGAGTAAGATTGCAAAGATGAGGTCCTTGCCCTTGAAGTTGAGTCTTGCGAAAGCGAATGCCGCAAGAATTGTTGTGATAAGTGTTCCAATCGTCGAGATGATACCGACAAGTAATGTGTTGCCGACATAGGTGACGAAGTCGAATGTGTTGAAGACCGTGATGTAGTTGCTCCAAAGAACGGTTGCTGGGAAGAAAGTCTGTACGCTTGCACGGATTTCTGTGGTGTTCTTAAGAGATGTGATGATCATCCAATAGAATGGGAAGAGGATGATAACGCTCATGAAGAGCAAGAATGAATAGGTGATGATAGACGAGATGACACGTCCAACTTTCTGAGCTTTTGCCAATTGAGCAGCATTTGCACGACCCTCTTTAATGACCAAAGTCATTGAGGATGTATCGATTGCCTGATACTCAGGTGAAGCCTCACGCTCAGCCTGTTTCTCCTCACGTGATTTCATTTTGAAGAGCTTCTGTATGAAATTTCTTGAATCGTATTCCATATTAATAGTGAACCCTCCTCTTTGAAACCTGGAACTGGATAGCTGTGAAGATCATGATGATGACGAATAACATGAGAGCAGCTGCAGCTCCACGAGATACTGTTGTTGGTGCTTTCAAACAGTCATAGACGTAGTAGACGATGGTGTACATGTTGTTCGTACCACCGGTACCTGCTGAACCGATTAATCCGACGACTGAGGTGTACTCTTTGAACGATCCGATGAAGGATGTGATCATGATGTACAAGATCTGTGGGGATAACATTGGAACTGTGACGTTCATGAATGTTTTGAACTTACCTGCACAGTCGATCTTAGCAGCATCGTAATACTGCTTGTCGATGTTCTGTAATGCGGATAAGAAGATGAGAATCTTATATGGTAATGCGTGCCAGATGATGTAGACACATAATGCAAACATTGCCGAGGTGTGTGTTGCTGTCTGGTCAATCCAGTAATAAGTGCCTAATCCGAAGATATAGTTGAGAATACCTTGGGAGTCGAACAAGACTGCGAAGACCATACCGACAGCGACTGCGTTCGTGACGTATGGAACGAAGAATATCGTTTGGAATATCTTCTGGAATGCCTTAATGGAGTGTAAGCAAACAGAGATTAACAATGCGATGATGATTGATAACGGAACGGTTACGAATGTGATGATCATCGTGTTTGGGAGAGCGTATTTCAAGACATCTGTCTGGAAATAGACCTTCACCAACTCGGTTCCATTGTTGTAGACCCAGCTTCCAAGAGCTGCGTCATATGTGCAGTTCCATTTATAGACGAGGTTCTGAGACGCATCCTTACCGGCAAGTGTTAAAACCGTAAGGAAGTTGTCAAATGTGAATCCCGATGAAACCTGCGTTGTGTAGTCGTAGTCCTTAAGGAATGCGATGACGACTGTATTAATCAAAGGGTAGAAGGTAAAGACTGAGAGAAGAATGATGACTGGAGCAAGGTATAGCCAGGCTTTCCAGTTGTTTCTTTCACCAGCGTCCGCGGACACTCTCTCTTTCCTCTTGAACAAGTTCTTGAAGAAATCGAGGAACCCTCCCTTTTTCTTTGCTACTGCAGCCATGGTTAGATGATCCTTAATTCATCGCCCTCGAGAGAGAAGGCAAAACACTTGTGAGGCTTAACAGAGCACTTGACTGTGCCGGTAGATACTTCGACGAATGCGTCGACAATGAACTTTGTGTTGGTTGTTGCTTCTGGGTGTTCTGCAACGAGCATGATATCGCGTCCCATTGTGAGGATTCTGTCGCACTCAAATGTGAATGAGCCATTTGGATCGACGATGATACCTTCTGGACGGATACCTACTGTGCATTCCTGATCTGGAACGTCTTTTTCGGTGATTTCTCTGACGACTTCATTGCCGATGTAGACCTTATTGCCTTCGATGCGGCCCTTGAAGAGGTTGATTGGTGGAGTACCTAAGAAGTTAGCAACGAACTTGTTGCATGGGTTGTTATAGACTTCCTGTGGAACGCCTCTCTGCTGCTCGACACCGAGCTTCATGACGACGATCTCATCGGAAATTGACATTGCTTCTTCCTGGTCATGTGTGACGAAGATTGTTGTGATGCCTGTTGACTGCTGGATTCTTCTGATCTCTTCACGAGTCTGAAGTCTTAAACGTGCGTCAAGGTTGGATAATGGTTCGTCAAGGAGAAGAACTCTTGGCTTCTTAACGAGAGCACGAGCAATAGCGACACGCTGCTGCTGACCACCAGATAACTGGTTTGGCTTTCTCTCTAAGTACTGCTCGATCTGAACGATCTTAGCGGTCTCACGGACGATCTTGTCGATTTCATCCTTTGTGAGTTTTCTCTTCTTGATGTATGGCTTTCCTGTCTCATCCATGACTGGATTGCCATCCTTGTCCTTAACTGCCTCTTCGATTCTGAGGTTTGTTAAAGGGAATGCGACGTTTTTGTAAACGGTCATGTGAGGATAAAGTGCATAGTTCTGGAAAACTAAGCCGATTCCTCTCTTTTCTGGTTCGAGGTCTGTGACGTCTTCATCGCCAAACCAAATCTCGCCTTCGGACGGTTCTAAAAGACCGGCAACCATGTAAAGGGTTGTTGACTTACCACAGCCAGAAGGACCTAAAAGACCAACGAGCTTAGCATCAGGAATTGTGATGTCTAAAGCGTTGACGGCATATGTGTCTGGTATGCCTTTTTTAGGGTTTCCTGGGAAACATTTGGTAAGATTCTTAAGTCTAATCTCCATGAGAGTCTCCTAAAAATATATTTTTGGTATAGCAAATTATACGAAATAAAAGGACACCTTTGCAATATGTGTAAATTTATTTACATATGAAGGTGCCCATTAATTGTGCAAATCTCGTCAATTTTTGTGAAAAATTATTTATCTTTTAGATTATTCCAGATGGATTTATCGCCCAAAGGCCTATCCGGATCGTCCACTGCCAATCCGAGGAAGTTCTCGTTTTCAATCTTTTTGGCCTTATCCTGTGCAGCCTGATATTCCTCATAGCTGACATATACGGATTGCTCACTTGTATCGACCATGTATGTAGCGGATACATAATCATGAAGACATTGGCCATCTTTCCTGAATATCATCATGCTGAATGAGACGATGACTGGAATACCAAAAGTGACCATCGTCAACAGGTATTCAACAATGAGTTGGAACACTTGTCTCGCGATGTAATTTCCAATCTTTGGAGATGTTGCTTTTGGGGTAAGCAATGATAGCTTTAAAAGCTTCATTGAGATGTTTTGTTTTCCTCTTCTTCCGAATAGGAGAGGGAACCCTATTTCAAGGGTTAAAAACGCTAAGGTAATCGATAATGGGATGAGGATCAAATTGATATAAATTGTGAGGACATTTCTAGCTTCCACAAAGCCGTCTGCATTCTTGATATACCCCATTGCTCTATCGTATGCTTCGATGTAGAAATCATGCATTGTTTCTTGGCTGTAGGACGGGTTTGCAACTGCGTTGTTTTCCGCATCTTTAACGAAATACAAAAGGTCGTTTTCCGCACCAATTCTATTCTCGCCAATCTTCTGGTTATAGTAGATTGAAGGGCCATAATCCGGAGATGATGGATCCTGTGGGAAGAACATCTCTTTTTGATAATATTCGGTCAAAGCATCTTCGATGATGATGTTTTGTTCCTCATTTGTCTTATCCTCGTAATACTCGGTTAAAGTGACCAAATTATTCTCTGTCGTGTCATCACAAATATAGAGGCCAGAGTCCTTTGAAATGTTGATGTAAGTATCGAATGCGTTTGTATAGGCAGGCATCGATTCCACTACTAATCTTGATACGAAAAGGAAGCCTAAAGTCGCAAATGAAAGCAAAAGAACCTCAAATACAATTGCAATGAGTCTCTTTCCAAATGGGGCCTTAAAGTACTCCAATTCCACTTTCTTGTTCTTTTCGACTTTTTCCATTATTCGTTCTCTTTTTGAGCCTCTTTTTCCGCTTCTCTTCTAGCCTGTTCATCTCTGATAAGCTTGATGTCTGACGTGTTGATAAAAGTCATTGAGGCGAGGTCGTGCAATGACTGCTTGTTTGGCGTTACGAACATGAATATTAACGACGCCAAAGATAATAATAATCCAATTAAGAGGAATACCGATAATTCCACTGTTGATCCAAACGCTTCCATCAAAGGCATTCTAAATGCAGACAAACCAAATCCCATGATTCCAGTCAACGGAATAACAAAACAATAGGCAAAAGTCTGAACGAAGAATCTGATTACGATTTGCCACCACTTTGCAGTATTGCCGTCTCTATCATCAACCGTAAGTTTTGCGACTCGTTTGCCAATCGTGAGACCTGTAACCTTAATTAGAGGGACAACAAGGAAGGCAAGAATTGAACAAAATAGATAAGATGCAATTATTGCAGCGCTTTGAAGATATGCTCTCTTTCCATTTAAGAGATAGTACTTGAATGAGAGATTAAGATAGTTCGTGTCGTTATCCACCACTTCTTTTAACGCAATCGTGTAATTGTCATTAAAGATTTTTGTTACACCCTCGTAGGCATTTACCTTATCCAACGTATCCTGATTGCCTGCTAAATAATCAAGTAAATTGGCTTGGGTTGTATCGCTGAACATAGGCTCTGCATTGAGTGGATCTGCTGCGCTTGTGTCATATACGAAATAAGAAGTATTCTCCCCATCAAGCGTTTCAGGTAATCCCAAAATTGTAGTGTTATATTCAAATTGGGTGAGTTTTGGGAGGTTTTCCATGCGATATCCGGTGAAATACTGCTGCAAAACATCCCTTTTTGGGTCTTCTGCATAAATATCTGTCTTTTTTGATAGGTAGTATTTATAGAACTGAGTTTCAAAATCATCCCTTAAATATACGTTTCCATCCGTTAGTCTCATTGAGAGATGACGGTCAACCAAGATGTCTGTCATATCAGACTGCACTTCGGACATTTGATTAGAAATCTTGTTGTATCCGAAAAGGTTCTGGAAAGCTAAACCATATATCGTTGCAGCTAAGATGAAGACAATGAAAACATCCGCTAACTCGGCGAGAATTCTTCTAAGTGATCCACCTCTTACGGAAGCGACCTCGTCTTCTTGGTTGTAGTTTTGAATGTAGTTAGGTGCCATGCCTTTATTATTTTAAATAATATAGATTCTTTTCTAAAGCAAAAACGGGTTGTGCGCCCGTTTTCTTCTAGTTGTGTGTTAATAGCGGTTTATTTCGCCTATAAATCTCAAATGGGCTAAAAACTAGTTATTATCCTCATCATCAATGGTGAGTTTGACATCGGAATGGTCGTAGATGGTTTTGTTCTCATCCGTTTCAGGGTTATCTTTTAGATAAGCCTCGTATTCATCCTTGTTATTGAAGAGGGTTGTGCCCTTATCCTGGACGACGATTGTCTTGAATAAGTAGTCGTGCCCGACCTTATCCTCATGTTTGAACACCATGACGATATAGTCTGCTGCCACAAGCAGTGCCCACACCCCCATATTCATGTATGTGGATAATGGAAGCAACATAACAAATCCGATGGCAGTCAAGACAAGAGGTCTAGTAAACCTCTTCCATGTAGGGAGTTTGATTCCATGGTCCTCTGCAACCGAGATGCCAGCGATGAGTTTGCCGATTGTCTTGTTGTTCTTCATAACTACAGGGATGACGTAGAAGAAGATTAACTGGAGAGGAATAAATGCGGTTATGTAGCAAATCCAGCTCTCCATTCTATAGGAGCTTCCGAGTTCAACGAAGTGATCGGTCTGAGATAATGCATATGCAGCATCATAGTAGATGCCGGAATTCGATGAATAGAAGTATGACATGTATTCTTCAGCGTTCTCATCAGTAACTGTTGAGACTGCAGTTGGCTTCTTGGTGATGTCGATTCTGCTATCGTCTCCGAGAGTATATGTGAAGTAGTCATTTCCGAACTTCTCCACCGCTTCATCTGCGCCATATTCCTTGGTGAAGTCTGGGGTGGTCATGCCTAAGACTTTCTCATAGAAATATGTGTAGCTATCGTTTACTGTTGCGCAGCCTTCGAGCTTGTCCACCGCCTCATTTGGCATGAAGTCTGTGTAGTAATTCCAAAGGGTATCAAGATAGCATTCGTAGCCATATTTGCCGTTTTCGTCCTTTGTTGCATCAAAACTGAGGAGATAAAGGCTTGAATAGTTATAATCGCCATTCTCATCTGGAGTGTTGTTGAATAATCCAGAACGGTCGACATAGCTGAAGAATGTGTTTCTCTTTTCAGCGCCGCCGATGGCTTTGAACATATATACGCCTGTTACGTATGTATATAAGAGAGATGTGAGAATAAACGCGAGGAATGCGTCTATGAATAAGGCGAGGAATCTCTTGCCTGTTGAAGCTAAAGTAAATGTGTTTTTCATACGGGTTATTTTAAATAAAACAATCCTAAAAACAACATAATATGTTGAATTCTCCAAAGCGTAGGGATGAATAAGCAAAAGAAAAGCCCCAGGCGAACCTAGGGCTAAACTTTTAGTTTACAGTACCTTTACTAAAGGGGATTAGTGAAGGATTTCGGAAACTGTGCCAGCTCCGACTGTTCTACCACCTTCACGGATGGAGAACTTTGTTCCCTGCTCAAGAGCAACTGGGTGGATGAGCTTGACTGTGAATGTGACGTTGTCACCAGGCATAACCATCTGGACGTCTGCTGGGAGAGTGATGTCGCCAGTGATGTCTGTTGTTCTGAAGAAGAACTGTGGTCTGTATCCGTTTAAGAATGCTGTGTGACGGCCGCCTTCTTCCTTTGTAAGGACGTAGACAGCTGCTGTGAACTGATCGTGTGGAGTAACTGATCCTGGCTTAGCAAGAACCTGTCCTCTTTCGACCTGATCCTTTGTGATACCACGGAGAAGTGCGCCGATGTTGTCGCCGCCCATTGCGTAGTCAAGGGTCTTTCTGAACATTTCAAGGCCAGTGACGACTGTCTTCTGTGTTGCCTTGATACCAACGATTTCAGCTTCGTCGTTGAGCTTGATCATACCACGCTCGACACGGCCAGTAACGACTGTACCACGGCCTGAGATTGTCATAACGTCTTCGATTGGCATTAAGAATGGCTTGTTTTCTTCACGTGCTGGATCTGGGATGTATGTATCGAGAGCTTCGAGAAGTTCGTTGATGCATGCTGCTGATGCGTCTTCTGGTGAAGTTGCATCGCAAGCGTTTCTAGCTGAACCACGGATGATTGGAGTGTTGTCTCCGTCGAATCCGTACTTTGAGAGTAAGTCTCTGACGTCCATATCGACTAAGTCGATTAATTCTTCGTCTTCGACCATGTCGCACTTGTTAAGGAAGACAACGATGTATGGGACACCGACCTGGCGAGCAAGTAAGACGTGCTCACGTGTCTGTGGCATAACGCCGTCTGTAGCAGCGACGACAAGGACAGCACCGTCCATCTGAGCTGCGCCGGTGATCATGTTCTTGAT
>DCHU01000068.1:0-2164 GCA_002314915.1 Caryophanales bacterium UBA1744 | reverse complement strand
GTCAACGTGTGCATAGTGTCTTGTTGCTGTTTCATACTCAACGTGTGCTGAGTTGATTGTGATACCACGTGCTCTTTCTTCTGGTGTTGCGTCGATTGCAGCATAAGCCATGTCTTTTGCCTGGCCCTTCATAGCAAGAACGTGTGTGATAGCGGATGTTAATGTTGTTTTTCCGTGGTCGACGTGTCCGATTGTTCCAACGTTAACGTGGATACGATCACGGTTGAATTTCTCTTTTGCCATTGTAAATTTCCTCCAAAATGGTGTTTTGAAATTGTGCGTATAAATTCTAGAGCAGTATTTGTCTTTTCGCAATAACTTACTTATGTAAGTGATTAACGATTGGACATATTGCTGTTCTTAACGATCTCGTCCTGCACGTAACGAGGTGTTTCGCCGTAGTGGTCGAATGTCATGGAGAAGTTACCACGACCCTGTGTCATAGAACGTAAGTCTGTGACATATCCGAACATTTCAGCAAGTGGGACAAAGCAGTGAACTGTCTTAGCGTTACCACGCTGAGTTTCGTCGTTGATCTGTCCTCTACGTCTGGTGATGTCTCCGACAACGTCACCATAGTACTGATCTGGAACTGTGATGTCGACCTTCATGACTGGTTCGAGGACGACTGGATCACATTTTGCAGCAGCGGCTTTGAGAGCCATAGATGCAGCGATCTTATATGCTGCTTCGTTAGAGTCGACATCATGGTAGGATCCATCGAATAAAGTACACTTCATATCGATTGCCTGGAAGCCTGCGATTAAGCCTCTCTTCATTGCGTCTTCAAGTCCCTGCTGTGTAGGCTTGATGAACTCTTTTGGAACTGCGCCACCGACAATAGCATCGACGAATTCGAAGCCCTTGCCTGGGTTTGGTTCAAATCTGATCTTAACGTCACCGTACATACCGTGACCACCAGACTGCTTGACGTAACGGCCCTGAGCCTCGCCAGTTCTTCTGATTGTTTCACGATAGTTGACCTGAGGAGCACCGACGTTGACAACAACGTTGAATTCTCTCTTCATACGGTCGACGATAATATCCAACTGTAACTCACCAACACCAGCGATGATTGTCTGGCCTGTTTCGTTGTTGGTGTAGTATCTGAGGGTTGGGTCCTCTTCTGCTAACTTCTTGAGAGCTTCTTCCATCTTCTGCTGGTCAGCCTTTGTCTTTGGCTCAACAGCTTCTTCAAGAACTGGCTCTGGGAACTCTAATGCTTCGAGGACGACTGGTCTTGACTCGTCTGAGAGTGTTTCACCAGTTGTTGTGGTCTTTAAACCGACGATAGCGCCGATTTCACCAGCGTGTAAGCATGCGACTTCCTGTCTCTTGTTAGCGTGCATAAGGACTAAACGGGAGATACGCTCGCCCTTGCCCTTATTTGTGTTAAGAACATATGATCCTGCCTTTAAGACGCCCTGGTAGACACGGACATAAGCGAGACGTCCGATGAATGGGTCTGTAGCAACCTTGAATGCGAGACCGCAGAAAGGTGCGTTGTCAGTGATTTCACATGTGTAATCTTCACCGTTTAATGTTCCCTTTTCGCCTGGGATGTCGAGAGGGGATGGTAAGTAGTCGATGACTGCGTCGAGCATTAACTGAACGTTCTTGTTCTTGAATGCTGTACCGCAGAGGACTGGGAAGAACTTACCTGCGATTGTTGCCTCACGGATTGTCTTCTTTAAGAGGTCAACTGGGATGTCATCACCCTGGCCTTCGAGGACCATCATCATGATGTCATCGTTGAAGCCAGCGAGAGCTTCGAGAAGCTGCTCACGGTAAGCCATAGCTTTGTCCTTGAGTTCTTCTGGGCATGGTCCCTTGATACCCATGCACTCTTTTGTTCCGTCGAATGTTGTTGCTTCCATTGTTAAGAGGTCAACAGCACCGATGAACTGTGATTCCTTGCCGATTGGGCACTGGATTGGAGCGTGGCAAACGCCAAGTCTCTCTTTGATTGTGCTTAAGCAGAGGTCGAAGTCAGCGCCGATAGCGTCCATCTTATTACAGAAGATGATACGTGGGACGTTGTACTTGTCAGCCTGTCTCCAGACTGTCTCTGTCTGTGGTTCGATACCGTTCTTGGAGTCAAGAACTGTAACAGCACCGTCAAGAACACGGAGGGAACGCTCAACTTCAACTGTGAAGTCGACGT
>DCHU01000072.1:13960-14714 GCA_002314915.1 Caryophanales bacterium UBA1744 | reverse complement strand
AACGAAGCAGCAGAGCAGGAGAAGAAGCTCCAGGAGAACGTTGAGAAACAGGGTCTCACAATGGAACAGTACTTCGAAATCACAGGCCAGAAGCCAGCTGACATCCACGCAGCTAACATGGAACAGGCTAAGAAGAACCTCTCAGCATTCCTCGTTGAGCGTGAAGTCGCTCGTGCAGCAGGCTTAACAGTCACTGACGAAGAAGCAATCGCAGCTATCGCAGCTCAGTATGGTATGGAAGAAGGAGCAGTTAAGAGCGCTATCGCATCTAACGCAGAAGTCCTTAACTCATGGAAGAACCACCTCCTCCAGGTCAAGACACACGATCACCTCGCAACCCTTTAATTCTTTATATTAATAATAAGTGAGCCAGGTTCGCCCAAACGCGACTGGCTCTTTATTTTTAGCACTCTCTACTTGACACTGCTAAAATGTATCATATAATCAAAACTGCAAACCACAGGGCAATCACCCTATAGTGGTAGTGTAAACCGCAAGAATAAGGAGGATTTACAATGGCAGATAAAACATTAAATCTCCCTCTTCTCATCACGCGCGGCTTGATTGTCTTCCCAAACATCACGGAATCAATCGAAGCAGGACGCTCATTCAGCATGAACGCCATCAGTGAGAGCAGAGACAAAACAAATTCCCTCATCCTCATCACAGCCCAGAAAGATCCTAAGAACAACGATCTTACCGGCGATGGTGACATCTTTGATGTCGCAACCCTTTGCCGCATCGTTAATTTCGT
>DCHU01000072.1:0-13883 GCA_002314915.1 Caryophanales bacterium UBA1744 | reverse complement strand
GTCCGCTATGAGAACGACTCATATTGGGCAGAAGGAGAAGTCATCATTGATGAAACCGGTGACGAGAATGAAGAAACGGCTTTAATCAGAAACATCATTAAAGCATTCGAGGAAACACCAAACCTCAGCCGCAATGTGCCTAAGACAGCCTTAAACAGCTTAACTAGAGGCGTTGCAGGCAACGATATCAGCGACACACTCGCAGCATATCTCCCAATCACAGTTGAGCAGAAGGCCTCAATCCTTGGCGAACCAAAGGTTAACGAGAGACTTCGCTTGATGCTCCAGATGGTTGCGCAGCAGAAGGAAATCGCATCTATCGACGAGAAGATCGATGACACCGTGAGAGAACGCGCAGAGAAAACTCAGAAGGAGTACTACCTCCGTGAGAGAATGAAGGCCATCAAAGATGAACTCGGAGAAGGCGCAGGCGGAAACGACATCGACGCCATCAAAGAGAGACTCGAGAACAACCCATATCCAGAGAACGTCAAGAAGAAGGTCCTCAAGGAAATCAAGAAGTTCGAGATGATGCCAGAATCAAGCATCGAGGCATCCCTCATCCTCAATTACCTCGACCACATCATGAACGTTCCATGGTATCAAGTAACCGAAGACAACGACGATCTTAACAATGTTAAGAAAATCTTAGATGAAGACCACTTCGGCTTAGAGAAAGTCAAAGAGAGAATCATCGAATACCTCGCAGTCAAGCATGAGACAGGCAACCTCAAAGCTCCTATCCTTTGCTTCTATGGACCTCCAGGCTGTGGTAAGACATCCCTCGGTAGATCAATTGCTAGAGCATTGGACAGAAAGTTCATCAAGTCAGCATTAGGCGGCGTCAATGACGAGGCGGAAATCCGTGGTCATAGACGTACATACGTTGGCTCAATGCCTGGACGTATCATCTCCAGCATGACTAAGGCTGGCACAATCAACCCGGTCTTCTTGTTAGATGAAATCGATAAGGTCGGCGGAATGTCATCCAATAGGGGTGACCCATCATCAGCCTTACTCGAAGTCTTAGACCCAGAGCAGAACTACATCTTCAACGACAACTACCTTGAAGAACCATATGACTTATCAAAGGTATTGTTCATTGCTACCGCGAATAACTTATCAAACATCCCAGGCCCATTAAGAGACAGACTCGAATTGATCGAAGTCCCATCCTACACCGAGCTTGAGAAGATCAAGATCGCAGAAGGCTTCTTAATTAAGAAGCAGATGGATGCGAATGGCTTAAAGGAAGGCAGTGCTGAGTTCACAACAGACGGCATCAAGGAAATCATCGAGTGCTACACTCGCGAAGCCGGCGTCCGTTCACTTGAAAGACTCATCGCATCATGCTGCCGTAAAGCGGTGGTTGAGCTCTTAACAAAGCCAGAGACACCAAAGCCAATCGTCATCGATGAGAAGAAGGTCCAAGAATACTTGGGCACAGAGATCTTCGAAGACACCAAGAAAGAGAAAGAGCCACAGGTCGGCGTAGTAACCGGTCTCGCTTATACCGACTTCGGAGGAGACATCCTCCCAATCGAAGTCAATCACTTCCCAGGCAAAGGCGGATTCGTCATCACCGGTCAGTTGGGCGATGTCATGAAAGAGAGCTGCGCAATCGCTCTTGACTATGTCAAAGCCAACCATGAGAAGTATGGAATCGACTCTGCAATCTTCGAGAAGAACGACCTCCACATCCACGCTCCAGAAGGCGCTGTTCCTAAGGATGGCCCATCGGCAGGCGTCGCAATCACAACCGCGATCATCTCATCCTTAACCGGAAGAAAGATCGACAACAACGTCGCAATGACAGGAGAAGTGACCCTCAGAGGTAACGCTCTCCCAATCGGCGGATTACGTGAGAAGTCACTTGCAGCCTTAAGAAGCGGCATCAAGACAATCATCGTTCCAGAAGCCAATAAGAAAGACGTCAACGAGCTTCCAAAGGAAGTAAAAGAAGAACTCAAGATCGTCTACATGAAGTGTGTAGATGACGCACTTGCAATCGCTCTCCTTCCTAAAGAATAGTTAACTAACCCCAGTTCTACCAAGGAATTGGGGTTTTCTTTTGTCTTAAGACAAAGTATTAATAACTTGAAATACTATGCGCAAGTTTTAAAGTATAGGTATGAAAAATTTAAGAAAAACTACAGTCGCACTCTTAGCTAGTGCATTCATCCTCACATCATGCGGAGGAACCAAAATATCAAACGACGATGGCGTCGCTCAGCTTACGGCAATGGCCGATGCATGGAGCGCGAAATACAATCTGGACGACTCTATTCCTGAAGATTTGGCAAAACTCTATCTTACAGTTGAAGCGGAAGGCTTAAGCGATGGAGAGCCTGCCAAGACCACCGGAGAAATATATTTCTCAATCAATGAAACCGATGCCTTTATGTTCTCAAAGGAGAAAACCAAAATCGGTTCTGAAGAGACAGTTAAAGAGTCATATGTTGTTCAGACCGGAGAAGGTGAATACGCATCCTGGTCGGTTGATGCAACTGGAAGCGTCAAAGTGGAAAACTCCTCAATGGCATCATTAGGCTTAGTCTTAGGCTACGCTATGTATTTAGCCATCTCGACTCCTAATTATTTGGTCGAAGAACTCAATGATGGGGCAACACCTGTCTCGTTCGTTAAATATAACGATACGGATTTGGATGCCACAATCGAGAAAATCGACGGAGAGGCTGAAGAAGGAGAGCCTACAAAGACCGTAACCAAGGCTTATTACAAAAACTTGCTCGCAAAGAAGGTTGAAATCGAGCAGTGGGACAAGGATGGAAAGAGACTTCTAAAAGAAACCATCAAATTTGACTTCACCAAGGACTTCAAAAAGCCAACTGTCCCAACAACAGCAGCAAAATAAAGTCAAGCCGGAGACCAAACGCTCCGGTTTTTCTTTTGTTTTGGGCCATCTCAGCCTATTACTTTGTAATAATAGGCGAATACTCATCCCTTAAAACCGCATAACTCAGAGCGGTTATTTGAAATGCCGAGTGAAAAAGAGATATTTACCCGTGACATTTATATATAAGGTGCAACAATAAACCCAACAAGAAACGACACGCGAAAATAGTGAGCGTTTTAACATAAGGAGATAACCATGGGATTATTTGATAAGTGGAAGAAGAAAGAAGAGGAACCTAAGAAGGATCCTTATGCATCCGTGAATAACCCTCAGAAGGTCAATGTCACAAACCCGTACGCGAAGAAAGAGGAAACGCCAGCAAAAGCGGACCCTTATGCAAACATCGGTAAATCAACATCCAACGACCCTTACGCGAACATAGGCAAGAGCAACGACCCATACGCGAATATTGGCAAGACCAACAACGATCCGTATGCGAATATTGGCAAAGGCACAACTCAACAGAATACCGTGAACGCCGCTCCAACTGCTCAGACAACAACGAAGCAAACAGGCACAAATAAGTCGGTTGTATTCACCTTCAACAAGATTCCAACCTCACTCGCAGAACTGAAATCGCTGCCTGAAGCAAGCCTTGATACACCATTCAAGACAGTAGCATTAACAATGCTTGCATTGCTAACATTTGAGAAGAACGATGAATTGTTCTTTGAGATGCTTGATTTCCTCAATGGTCCAGGTGATGTCTTACCGTGTAACAAGTCATTCTATCGCGACCGCATGAGAGGAAAAGAATATAAGGCAAGGTCATTCTTCAAAGGGTCAACTCCAAACAACGATTACACACCAACTTATCCATTGAAGATTGAGGTATTCGAAAACCCATACTCATACCCAGAAGACAATTACGCGATATTGCTTGTCGAGAGCAGTGGAGCGGATTCTCAAAGGCAGGTCAAACTCCGTAGAAAACCATCCACAAATCAGTGGTTCATCATGGAACTTCAATGTCTTGCTGATATAAGAATTCCAGTATCACAAGACCCGTGGGCTTAGGACAAGGACTCTTCGGAGTCTTTTTCTTTTCTCTTTTCGTGTATAATCTACCCGTATGATAAATTTCAGAAGCGTCAAATACATCATCTCCGCACCGGATTACTCCATGCGTCCAAAGGATAACCTTAAAGAAGTGGTGTTCCTCGGCCGTTCAAATGTCGGTAAGTCAACCCTCATAAATTCCTTATGCGGACAGAAAATCGCCTATTCCTCCAAGAACGCAGGAAAGACGAAGCTTTTGAATTACTTCATAGTCGACAAGAAGTTCTATTTAGTAGACTCTCCTGGATATGGTTTCACTCTCTACGGAAACAAGGAAGACAGCAACTTCTCCAAGATGATGGAAAACTATTTCGATAACCCTCAGCTTGCGGGATGCGTCATGTTGCTTGATTCAAGAAGAGACCCAAACGATGATGATATCGACATTCTCAACTACTTAGCGGAGAAAGACATTCCAACAATCTTGGTATTTACCAAGTGTGATCAGTCTAAGCAGTCAGAACAGGCAAAATGTAGAAAGCTTGCTGCTGAGACCGGAATCGAGAAGGTGTTCTATTCCAAGAACGGTCCAAAAATCGAAGACCTTCGTTCAATGATTGCTCAACTTCTATAACAAATGAAAAGACCTCTTAAGAGGTTTTTTTCATGTAAATACACGCGTTTATGCAATATTGACAAACTGTTTGCGGTTGTTTTAATTTCTTATCAGGAGAAAGGCGATATTTGTTTCTCATGCCATTATTCGGAACTTCTTTATTTACATTCTATTGGCAGTTATTGGTGCCTGCAGCGCTTATGTTTTACCCAATGCCTAAGCGCAAGGGTTTCATTTGGCGTCTGATCATCTGTTTGGCTGTGACCATCGCTGTGTCTCTTTGCTATTACTCGCCATTTTGCATTGGCATCACCAATCCCGTTATTGCACATTTCATCTTCTTTGCCACAGCTTATTCATTCTGCATCATTATCGTACATGTTTGTTTCCAATTGCCTTTCACTAAAGGACTGTTCTTTTTATTCGAAACTTTCGTTATTCAAAACGTCTGCTATCACCTTTTTTCTTTCATAATGCAACTAGCAGGAGTGCCTATTGGCGATGAATACAGCACATTCTTATACCTTTTGTTCATCGGCGCTCTTTACGCCCTTGTTTATTTGACGTTTTTCTCGATTGTCGAGAAACGTCATTTAAGGCATGCCGTATCAATTCCTAAAGCTGCTCTTTTGGTTGAAGCTTTCTTCTTTTTCATCGATATGTTCGTCGGTGTCTATTTCCGTTATGGAAGCGACATGTTGTTAACTGACACTTTGGCCGCATCGATGTATCGAATCCTTTCATTGGCGGTGGGATTCTTAATCATTTCATTGTGCCTTGGTCTCTTCAACATCGGAGAACTTACGGACAACAACAAAGAGATGGCCAAGCGCATCGAATTCGAAAGCAGGTACTATGAAATCTCCAAGAATTATGCTGAAGAAATAAGAAAAGTAAGACATGATTTGAAGCATCAAATCAACGCAATCAGAACTGTTCAGGATGATGAAACTCGAGAAGGCATCTTGAAGGAGTTAGAAGAAGGCATCAAGCGTTATGGTTTGGTGATGAAAACCGGAAACACCGCTCTCGATTCCGTTTTACTTGAAAAGAATGTGCGCTGTAACAATCTTGGCTTGTCCTTAAACATTATGGCGGACGGGTCCTTACTCAAAGGGATGACGTACAACGACATCTACGTATTGTTTGGCAACGCTTTAGATAATGCGATAGAGAGTAGCTCATCCTCGAATAACGAAACTAACAATCATATTAACGTTGAAGTAATCCAACGCGGAGGAATGGCATACGTTCATTTTGACAATTGGTGCGATCCAAGTGTCATTATTGACGGAACAATCCCTAAGACCTCGAAAACTGAGCCAGGCCACGGGTATGGTCTCAGAAGCATTCTGTTCCTTGTGGATAAATATGGCGGTTCTGCTACCGTGAACGCGAAAGATGGACTATTTGCCTTAGACATTTTGCTCCCAATTAATAACTAATAGCGTTTATTACGCCACTTTTTAAAGAGTTTATGCTATTTTTGGCTCATTAGTTGGATAGTGATTTAAACTGAACGCATATAAGTTATGGTAACAAAGAAATCATATTTCAATTCGCGCTTTATTTCGCTTATTGCGGCAGTTTTAATCAGCATTGTGTGTCTTCTGAGCATAATCAATATCGCCTCCCTAGGCCTTGCTGTCTCTACAGTTAATGCATTGATTGTCTATCTCCTGGTCGCTTCTTTAGCGTGGGGAGCTTATTTCGGCAATTGTCCTTTGTTTAATGTCGGGGTATGCATAGCATCGACAATTATCGTGTTCACGACAAACTTCATCCCTGTTTGGGTTCGTAATTATTACCCTATGGTCATGGCTATTATTTCAACAATAGCAGTTGTGTTGAGCACAATACTCGCAATAAAGGAAAAGACAAAGCCTAATAAAACCTCGATCATTTATGTTTCCGTCCTCGCTTTCGTGTGCGGTGTCTGTGGTGGCGTTTGGGGTGGAATGGCTTCTAAAGCCAACCATAGAGACGCGGTGCAAATCGAAACATGGCAAGTGCCTGACAGGTTTGATAAGGCTGAGTGTCCAGAAAAAGGAACGCTCCAGAAAATCGAATACCAAACCAAGGCGTACGCTACTGATAACAGAGAAGTTACAAAGGCTTTTTACGCATATCTTCCTTATGGATATGATGAACGCAATCGATATGAAATCTTGTATTTAATGCATGGCACAGGCGATGATGAGGCATATTGGTTAGAGAACAACCAATGGAATAAAGTTATGCTAGATAACCTCATCTATCATGATGTTATTAAGCCTACAATCGTCATTACCCCAACATTCTATGTTGAAGATGATTGTTCAGATGATTTAGACCAATTGACTTACTCCTTCAAATATGAACTTCGCAATGATTTGATGGTTAAGGCCGAAAGCATGTTCTCGACGTATGCATCAGATACTTCATCTTCCTCGTTCGTTGCCAGCCGCAATCACAGGGCTTTTGCAGGTTTATCTCGTGGCGCAGTCACAACCATGCATTCGGCATTATGCGGATCCTTGGATTATTTCTCGAAGTTCGGCACCTTCAGCGGCAGTAGGACATCAACCGAAGAATACCAGAAAACAGCGTTGTCTGATGAGTTAAAGGACTACTCGATAGATTATTGGTTTGTGGCTAGTGGAACATTTGATTTTGCTTTGCCTGGCCAGGTTAGCGATTATCGCTCTATCTTGAAAATCGACGATCGTCTTCATGAAGGCGACAACACTTCGATGGTTGTAAACCCTATGAGATACCATTCTCAGGGTAATTGGCATATCGCTTTATACAATTTCCTTCAGTTGGTTTTTAAGGCATAATATCCGTAGTAAAGAAAAAATGTTCAATATTGCAGTAGTGGAAGATGACAACAAAGAAGCAGAGACTCTTATCTCTTGTTTGAAAAGGTATGGCCTAGAATACCAGGTTCCTTTAAACATCGAGCGGTTTCACGATGCATTCTCTTTTTTGGAATCAAATGTCCCATTTGACCTAATTTTCATGGATATCATGATGCCGGGAATGAACGGAATGGAAGCGGCGACAAAACTGAGAACCAAAGGGAACAATACTCCAATTATCTTTGAGACGAACGTTGCTCAATATGCGGTTGATGGCTATGAAGTCGGAGCGATTGATTACATTTTGAAACCGGTCCAGTTCGAAAGACTCAAGAAGCGTCTAAACAAGTTCTTTGACACTTTGGAAAACAGTTCCCGTGTATGTATCAATATTAAAAGTGAAGGAAATATTCAACGTTTCTCAAGCCAAGAAATCTATTATGTAGAGGTCAAGGGACATGAGATTTCTTATATGACAAAAAGAGGTCGTTTCATATGCAGAGGAGTTATGAGGGAGATAGAGAAAAACCTCCATCAGTATGGATTCCTGCGCTGCAATGCATGCTACTTGGTCAATATCGACCACATCATCTCCATCAACGGATTATCAATCATCATGAGAAATGGAGACGAAGTAAGAATAAGCCAACCAAAAAAGAAAGAATTCATGCAAGAAATGACGGTCTATTTCGCCAAGGACAAGATGTAAAATCCTAATTTATATTATAAATATAAAATATCTAAAATAACGCATGCTCACCATTATTTTCGTTGGTGAGCTTTTTATGTAATTTATGCTCAATGTTCTTTAATTTATGACAAAATACAAATGGGCAATGAGGTTAAGTGCTAGTCTTTTTGCAACTCAGCAGACACATTTTCATCGGGCTTATTTCGCACATAGGTTTGATGTTGGTTTGTCTGTGAAAACATATGGAGGAAATATGAAAATCAAAAAGACGACGAGAAGAATCGCCCGTGGTTGGACTGCAGGTTTTGCAGCTCTTATGGCGGTTTCGTTAGGCGCTAGCTCATTGATTAAGTCAAACCAGAGCTATTTGGATTCATATCTTGCACACTCAAGATATACATTCATTGCTGATTCAAAGCCTGACAATCCATTGGATCTCTACAATCACACAGTCGACGCTGCAAGAGCTCACAAAGCTGGCGCAACAGCAGAAGACAATGCAAAGGGCAAATTTGACCTTGCAACAGCAAAAGGAGTAGTTGAATACTCAAGATGGCTTTCTGAGAAGATTGCCGGTGATGGACAGGTTCTCATGAAGAACGACGCTAAGGCCCTTCCTTTGAATAAGGCAAGCGAAAAAATCACACTCTTGGGCGCACGTTCCTATTTAAACGCTTTCTCAGGATCAATGGGTTCTGTCACAAACGTTAGCGAAGCAACAACCCTTTATAAAGCCTTGAAGGATCAGGGATTCGAACTCGAATTGGATACAAGACCAAATTACGAGGCTGCTTACTTCGATTCCGTTGCAAAGAGCATGGAAGGCGGAGCCTTATCAGCAGAAGACAAAGCTGCTATCGGAGAATTCGACTCACCTAACGCAGGTGGTACACAGGATTCATGCGGTTCTGGTTTCGGCGCAATCGTCAGCACAACATTAAAAGGCTACTCAACATGGGAGCCAACAACAACAGAACTCGGATTGACAAACAAGGAATCCAAGTCTGGCGTCGCAATCGTCACAGTCGGACGTCGTTCACAGGAAGCGGGCTACTATCTTCCTGGCGAAGCAGGAAAGACAACTTCAAAAGGCGGCAAGCAGTCAGGCTTCGGCGGATCAGTCTCTTATGGACCAACACGTGATGCGGAATGGGAAGAAGGAGATGACTGCTTAGCATTGAACAAACAAGAAAGGGCAATGATTAAGTTTGCTAAAGCAAATTACTCAAAAGTCGTCATTCTTGTCAACTCAGATTGCGCTATGGATATCGATGAAATCTTTACTCCAGGAAGCGAATATGAGGCAAATGCAGTATTGTGGACAGGACTTCCTGGCGCATACGGCTTCAAGGCAACAGCAAAGATCTTAGATGGCACTATCAACCCATCAGGTAGCTTGGTTGACACATATGAAGCAAAATCATCAATCTCTGCAACAGGTCAGAACGTCGGCTACTTCTCATGGAAGGATTCCGATGAGACCGATGCATTAAAGAAGAACAGCGAAAAATCTCTCTGGTATGAGTGCGAAACAGAAGGTATTTTCTCAGGTTACAAATACGATGAATCACGTTACTTCGACCTCATCGCAAACCCAAGTTCAAATGCAAACTCAAAGAAAGGCGCATTCAACGGCACAGCATGGAATTATCACCAGGATGTCGCTCGTACATTCGGATACGGCCTCTCATATTCTTCATTCAAAGAAGAAATCGTCGACTTTAAGGTAGACGAAGGCAAACAGACCGTCTCCGCTACAGTCAAGGTCACCAACACTGGCGATGTCGCTGGAAAGCACAACGTTCAGTTATATGTCTCAGTTCCAAATTCGACAAAGGTCCAGAAGTCCGCAATTCAGCTCATCGACTTCGGCAAGACCGATATCGTTGAGCCTGGAAAAGACGCAACAATCGAACTCAATGATATCTCATTCGAGAAGTTCGCTTCATGGGATTCAGAGTTATCACACGACAACGTTAAGGGTGGATACATCCTTGATGAAGGCGATTATTACTTCACAACCGGCAACAGCGAAGGTGCTCACGGCGCTGTTAACAACGTCCTCCTCGAAATGGGCAAGACAAGCCTTTACGATGCAGACAATAAGACAGTATCAGAAAAGGTCGGAACAGTTAAGAAAGTCGCATTTGACGATGTTAAGATTACAAAATCAGTTAAGGGCGTAACACTCCAGAACCAGCTCAGCGACATGGATCCATCAAAGCAGTGGAACTTAACAATGCTTTCAAGATCTGATTGGGATGGCACATTCCCAAAACCAAACACCAACCTCGTTCCAACCGATTCAATGAAACCTGGACTTGAGTGTAAGGTTTATACTCTCACCGAAAACAACAACGGTGGTAAGTCAGTTGTCTGGAATGCTAAGAACGGCTTGACTCTCCTCGATATGAAGCCAGCTAAGGGCGAAACTGTCGAATATGACGATCCACGTTTATTAGCTCTCGTCCAGAACCTCACACTTGATGAGGCATTGAGAAACCTCCAGTGCGCTGGCGGCTCAACATTCTTGCCTTGCAAGTCAATCGGAATGGAAATCACAGCTTACCAGAACGACGGTCCAATGGGCTTCGACGGCAACAACGGCGATGACAAGACCTGCTTATCTGGTGACAGAAACCCAAACAACACTGTGTATGACACAAACGATGATGATGCAACAGGCGTCAACTCAACAGCTCTTTGGGGCAACATCGCTATGCGTCCTCTTCCAACAAACGTCGTTGTCGGCTCAACATTCGACAAGGATTTAGTTGAAGAAGCAGGTGAGTGCATCGGCGTTATCGGTGCATGGGTCGGAAACATGGCAATCTGGGGTCCAGGTTCCAACATCCACCGTACACCATACAACACACGTAACCACGAATACTATTCAGAAGACCCAATCGTTCTTGGTGTCATGTCTGACGTCTTCTCAAAAGGCGGTAAGGCAATCGGACTCGTAATGTGTCCAAAGCACTATGCATTCAACGACTATGATTTGAACCGTTCAGGTATCGCACCATTCTTATCAGAACAGGATGCACGTGAAAACGCACTCCGCGGATTCCAGTATGCATTCGAATCCGGAAACGCAATGGGCTCAATGGGCGCCTTCGGTAGAGCTGGAGCAACATTCTGCTCAGCAAATAAGGGCCTCATGACCGGAATTCTCCGTTCAGAGTGGGCTTGGAACGGCATGTTCGTCACAGACATGGTCAACCCAGGTTACTTCATGAACGCTCGTGACTCAATCGCTGCAGGAACAGATGGTATGCTTACAGGCGCAAGCCAGGCAACCAACGGCTGGTTCAAGTGGAACAAGATCGAAGGTGATGAGGACGAGAATAACGTCAAAGGCGAAATCGAGCGCTCAGAAGTCGAGAAAGATTTGAACTTCCAGCAGTGCTTACAGGATTCAATGCACAGATACTTCTATGCTATCCTCAACTCCAACTACACCAACGGATTACAGTCCGGTAAAACAATCGAGCACAAGGCTTGGTATGACAAGACAGCAACAGCATGCATCGCAGCTACTTCAACATTAGCTGGTCTCGGCGCTCTTGCTTATGTAGGTCTCAGCTTGCTCGGCAAGAAGGAAGACTAAGAGGGGAGGTATTAAAAATGGAATTCTTTAAGAAACAAAGAGTCGGATTCTACGGCTTAATCATCTCTGCAATCGTTCTCGTTATCGGAACAATCTTATTCGAAATCGCTTATAAGAACGGAATTGAATTCTTCGTTCAGCAGGCTCCAAAAGCCCCAACGAACGTCATTCTCTTCTGTATCTTCTCGATCGTCCTTATGATCGTGGCTGTCCTCATTCGCCAGTTCAAGGTCGAAGGAATCGTTAAAACGATATTGTCAATCGTCTCTGACATCTTGATTGTCGTTGCAGTTCTCCTTATTGGCATGGCTGTTATCACTTCCATTAAGGCATATGCATACGATATGGCAATTTGGCTCGGATCCCCATTACACAATGGTGATGACAAAGTCATTGCTGCAATCAAGCTTGGCGTCGTTTCCTCTATCTTGATGTTGGTCAGCGTCCTTGTCTCAGCAGTTACAACCTGCTTTGCAATCAAGGCTGACGAATAATCACTAAACGGTTTCGTTGCTAATAACAAACTACAGGGTGCTCTCGGGCACCCTGTTTTTAAATGCAAGCATTTAAATTCGATTGAATATACAGTATTATTTAAGGGGGAGTTATTATGAAAAAAACAAAAAAGATAGTGTTATTCTCAATTCTTGGCGGATTTTTGACCTGTTTTTTGGCGGTTGGAATCTTTTATGGTTCACTCGTAGGAAAGAACAACAATCCTTCTAGACCAGAGAAGATAGACAATCCGACGGGATATGTTCAGGCAAGTGGAAGAAATCTATATGACGGCAATGGAGACCTGATTGTTTTGGATGGCGTCAACCTTGGCGACTGGTTCGATCAGGAATACTGGATGGCTTGCAGCACTGTCGGCGATTTTGAAACGGGGGTTTATACGCCAAAACGCGCAGAAGCGGCAATGAGACAGAATCCAAATCTCGATGAAGAGAAAATAGAATATGTAAAAGATCTCTATATTGATGAATTCATCAAAAAGGATGATTTCAAGAATATTGCCGACCTTGGCATGAACAGTGTGAGAATTCCTTTCACGTACATAAACGTTACAAGCGATGGTTACACCATTAAGGATGACGCGTTTGATAAGCTTGATGAGGCAATCTCATGGGCAGAGGAATACAACATCCTCGTAATAATTGATTACCACGGAGCGATCGGTTCCCAAAACCAGGACTGGCATTCTGGCACGGATGACGCATTCGATCTTTATGGAAACCGTAAAAACATGGATGCGACAATCGATTTATGGAAAGCGGTGGCGACGAGATACCGCGACAATAAGACCGTCTGTGCGTATGACCTCCTGAATGAGCCTCGTCGTGCACCTGGAAAATATGCCGGTAAATTGAATTTCGATTTCTATGACGAATTGTATAAGGCAGTTCGCGAAATAGACAACAATCATCTTATCATCATGGAGTGTTTCACATTTCCAATACACGGTGTGAATGAAAGGAATTACGACTGGAACAACATCGCTTATTCTTACCATTTCTATAACAGAACATTCCTTTCTCAGAAGGATGCTCTTAACACATATAAGGCCATGGATAATTTGATGGGCTATAAAGTTCCGATAATAGTGGGAGAGTTCAATGCTTGGCGCGTGAAAAAGGATTGGGACGCAACATTCAAGTTCCTTGATAATCTTGGGTGGTCAAGATTTGTTTGGACTTATAAAGCCAATAACTACCAGTTCGGCACGGTTGAAAATGGTCGTCTTTCAGATGACGTATGGGGATTCTATGAACTCACCATTAAACCGGTTGATTTGTATACGGCGACATTCGAAGAGATTGTTGATACATATTCAAAGGTTTCAACCGAATACGCGGAGAAAACCTTCTTATGTGAAGTGTATGAGGAGAGACTATCCAAATAGCGTTCAAAACGCCTAAAATGACCCTATTCGCTAGGGTCTTTTATTTTGTTGATGCATTTTGTCGCCCATTAGTATGATTTTTCATCTTTTTTATGCGTTTTTCTTGCTAAATGTAAGAAGAACTCCTATTCTACACGGCTATGAAATTTAGCTATGACCTCGTAAACCTAACAAACACGATTCTCAAGCACTACGGCGCTGAGTCTTTTCACGACTCAATTCCTGAGCTTGAAAGTGTTTTAAAAGGCCATAGAAAAATCGCTTTATTCTTATTTGATGGTGCAGGAGAACTCGTCATGGAGAAACA
>DCHU01000060.1 GCA_002314915.1 Caryophanales bacterium UBA1744 | reverse complement strand
CAAACGGCACAGTGGACACCTCCCCAACCTTCATCGGCAACATCAACCCATTCAGATATCGTGGCTATTATTTTGACTCGGACACGAATCTGTATTATCTCATGTCACGCTACTACGATCCTGAGATTGGACAGTTCATATCCCCAGACAATTTCGAATACATTGGTTTTGAATCTATCTCAGGCATCAACTTGTATGCCTATTGCTCAAACAACCCTGTCAATTCATTTGACCCAAACGGACATATTGTTATCTCCGTTTCTACTATCTTGATTGCGGCAGGGATTGGAGCGCTAGCCGGAGCAATAATTGGCGGAGTTGCGGGAGGGATTAATGCTGCGGCCACCCATTCGAGCGTTGGTGTAGGAATAGTTGTAGGAGCTCTAGGCGGCGGAATAATGGGGGCCGGGGCCGGTGTTGCATCATTGTTTTTAGCGCCAGTAATAGCCGGGGAAGGAATAATTTTTATAGCTACCACGGGTGGAACTTTGTTTGGCACATCTGTGAGTACGGGTCTTGCAATAGGAATTGGGATAGGAGCAAGTGCAGGTGCCGGCGTGGTTGGCGGAGGATTAACGGATTTGTTGAGTCAGGTATTCAATGACGGAAAAATAAGCGATTGGGTATCAATTGGGATATCAGCTTTCGAGGGAGGAGCCCTCAATACATTAAGCGGTATATTAGGCGCTTTTGGCGGAACGACTTTATCCACTATTGATAATCTAATCATGACAACTATGTTAAATACAATACCATCGGGATATGGAAGTATCGCCGATATAATTAGATATTATTTAAAGAAGCGAAAGGAGGCGCTAGTTTATGCCTAAGATGAAGATTATTAGTGAACCCATTTGGATTTGGGCTCTTTGTGTTTTTCTAACATTCGCAACGATTTCGAATTTGTATTTAAGCACTTTAAACATCTATGCTGTTCTATTCATTTTTCTCCCGATTTCATTTTCATTAGTTGTTCTTTTTGTGGTTCTGGCGAATTATCAGTCATGCATTATCAGATTGGATACTGAAACAATTGAAAGGAAAGGTCTGTTTTTCGGATATAAACTTAGAATCAAGATTGTCGATGTAAAAGAAATAAAACTTTTCTACAATGGTCGGAATACATATTACGAATTGGTAGATGGAGAACATAATTCTTATCCACTGTTTAACCGTCATTCTTCGATAAAAATTCCTCAGAACGATAAAGGAAAGCTGTTTATTGAATGCTTTCAAAATATTAAACTGTCGCTTGGCAACTGCGAAAAAGAACTCAATATCATTCAAACGGAAGTTGATAATGTAGACCCAGAATAGATGATTTGCTAATAAAAATAACCTCACCCTTGAGCTATTAACTCTTGGATGAGGTTTTCTTTTGACCTGATTTCATAGAACTTGCTTAATCCCTTACGGGAGTCTGCTAAACCTGAGGCGTTTTAATTTGGATATTTCTCTTCTGTTTCTTTGAAGTATTTAACATAGGCTTTGTGACAGTACTTACCGATGACTGCCTTATCCTTGTCTGCGTTGAAGTTGTACTGGCCATTTACGGACATCCAGTCCATCAAACCGAAGAATATTGCGTCTTTTGGACACTGGAATGCGCATCTTTCACAACCTAAGCACTTACCGCCGAATTTGAATTTTTGCTTCTTTTCATCATAGGTGATGTTGCCCATAGGGCAATTCTTAACGCAAGCCATACAGTTGATGCATCTCTTTTTTCTTACGTGGAAGAAACGACCGCTGAGTCGCATACCCCATTGTTCGCAACTGACGACAAAGCGAACGAATTTGGTCCATGCTGTTCTCTTTAAGTGGTGTGGTTTGCCTTCAACCATGTCGAGAGCATCCACTTTGATTCTTCTTTGAGCGGCATCCCACATTTTGGCAGCCATCTCGTTTGTGTGTTTGAAGATCATGTTATAAGGCATGATGTAGTGATAGTCACCTAACACATTGAATCCATTCTTTGTTAGAACCTTCTCTGCTTTCTTTGACGAAGCGTGGTTTATTTCTAATGGCTCACCCGAAGACTCGATGAAGTAAACATTCGTGTTCTCTCCATCTTTCAGGTTTTTGCAGAAAGCATAGACGTTTGTCGGCATGTTGAATCCGTGAATCGGATAACAAATGAGTAACATGTCATAATGCTTATTAATTGTTTCTGTTCCGTTTTCGATTCTTGCGAGTTCCACTTCGTTTCCAGCATTAGAAAGAACCTCTTTAAGGTAAGAGGCGCATTTCATAGTGTTGCCTGTTGCGGAGAAAACAAAGATACCGATCATTAGTCTTTCTCCATTACTGGACCCTGAGAGGTTATCTCATATGTGACATTCTCTTTCTTGTCGTGGGTATCGTACCAAATCTGAGCGATGAAAGGGTTTGTCTTTGCGAGTTTATCGAACTGCCATTTCTTTCCTGGCATTGAACATTCTGGACACCAGTGACCAGCTTTGAGGATAGTGTATGGGCTAGACATAAACTCATGTCCGTCGTGACATCTCCAAAGGAGCTTTGTGTATAAGTCGCCTTTGACCATTGTGTCAGAGAGACATTCTCCTCCACGGAAAGCGGCGGCTTTCTTCATGTCTTCGATATCTAATTCTGAATCAGGTTTTGTCTCATCATATCCGTGGTCTAGGTCATATTCTTTCTTCCATGTCTTGATGTCCTGATAGTTTTCTTTTTCGCAAAGCAATTCAAAATCTTCCCACTTGTTGGAGATTTCTTTATTGCCAAAAATAGCGTACGTTCTGGCTGTAAGTCCGTGATCTGCCCAGTATTTTGGTGCGTTGTTGTTCTTCAAGAGCGGTTCGATTGCAAGTTTTCTAATCCATGATGGAGGGACAATTCTTCCTGCGCCATAGATTTTGTGTCTTGATTGGAACCAGCTCCAGAATTCATCAACTCCCTGGCTTCTGAAGTGGAACATCTCTTCGAGAACATCTGAATCTGCATACCAGAAGCAGTGGAAGTTTTGATAAGCATTCCATTGTGGTTCAAAGAATTTCTTTACTGAACCACCGATGAGTTTGAAGCCTGCATCGAAGGTCTCATAGCCGGTTGTTCTGCATTTCTCACCGCCGCCGATGTTGTAGACTCTCTTCCAGAATGTTGGGCATTCATTTGCCATATCCTGTTTAACAATGTTTCTCATCAAGATGCCTGAGTCTTTAGCGGTTGCCCATTCGATTGGTACGTTCCATGGAGTGTGGAACATGAGTCCATCGCTGATGTTGTTCATGAGCATGTTGTCATAAAGGATGCCAGACTGTCTTAAAACAGCCCATTCCTTAAGTCCTGACTCAAGAAGGTAACGTTCTCCATGAAGCTTTGATGTTCCATAGACATCAAACATTGATACGACTAAAGGATCGCCAACTCGTCCGAATGGGTGTTTCTCATCTCTATTACCGTATAAAGCGACAGTGGAGATGTGGATAAACTTAGCGGTATTGCCATTTTCTATGACTGCATCGACCAAATTCTTGGTACCGTGGTAGTTAGTTTCGATGGTGAGTTCATCATCGTGGTCTGCCTTTGGCGGGATTACTGCTGCTAAATGGAGTACATAGTCAGCACCTTTGGTAAGCCTAATGCAGTCTTCATAGTTGCGGATGTCGCCGTAGTAAACCTCTAAGAGTGAACCATAGAGTTTCTTGGCCTGTTTTGCATATTTTCTATTTTTCTTTGTATTGCGGATTAAGATTCTTACGGTTTCATTGAGATCTCTTAAAGACTTCAATGTTTCTTTTCCCATTGAACCGGTTGAACCTGTTAAAGCGATAATCATAAGGGGATGTCTCCTTGCTTGGTGAGATTTTACTATAAAAAGGGTTATAAAATAAATCTCTCTTTTTGACACCAAAGTGTAGAGTGTTCGATTATTGCGCTTATTGGGTAATTCTTAGTTTTATTGATTCGATGTTTGAATAGAAGTCCTTTTTGTCTTCTTCATCTTCAAAAAATAGACTGTTTTCCTTTGATCGGATTAGTATCAAAACATTATTTATTGACGAACTGAACGGTTTTATATCACCTGGGCAAATCGCTATACTTCTCACCAATTCACCTTCATACAAAAAACCGGATAGTGGATTATCCATTAACATGTTAACTGCAATCGGGATAACAGTATCTAAGAAGGAATTCTGTCTAATGAACATACATATATCAAATACATCTAGGTCTGAAATCTCTTTGCATATGGCTTTGTTCCAATGTTTCACTAGTTCTGAATCAAATTCGCCTTTGCTGGTGTTATATTTTTCGATTAATTTCATTATTCTACCTCCTCAAACAATGCCTCAAACCGTTTCATTACTTTCTCGTGTTTGCTGATCAATCTTCCAAAGTATTTGCTTATCTTTGGGTGCAGATAGGGGTTTTGCCTACTCTTCTTGAGGCTGTTTATACTTTTCCTTAATGAGGACAAGCCCTCTTTAACCTCAGTCACATGATCCCAGATTTTTGTACCATCTTTATTCTTTATCAAACCACCATGCAATTCGATATTCAAAGCTTCATATTCGCTCTCTCTTAAATGGTATTTTATCGCATTCCGTGCCTTTATGATTGCGTTATGTTGCGTGACCGTTAGATATGGTCCTTCTATTTCGGACCTACAATGGAAAGAATCAACGCAAGGGTAACCATAACGTCCGGTTGCAGGATCATATTCTTGTTGGAGATTTCCTCCGCCTGTTTTCGTTGCCATAGATGACCTCCTGTTATCATCTTGAACGTTAGGCTATATAAAAAAGAAGCATCTCTACTTTCCAATATGGAACTTTACCGAAAAGTAAAGTAATCTCTATTTATAGAGGTAATTACTATGAATGTTTTTAATGAAATTCAAATGAATACGAAAATCGGCGATAGTTTAAAACAGTTGCGCCTCGATATGGGCGTTACGCAGGAATATGTTGAAAAGAAAACAATGATACCCGCTTCAAAACTATCCTTGTACGAGAAAGGGGTTAAATTCCCGGAGTTGAGAACAATTTGTAAATTGGCAACCCTTTACAAATGCAGCATTGACTCTATTGTGTTCAATAATGGCTATCATCAGTGTGCTTATTGGCCATCTGATGAATTCGGACAAACATTAAATGCACTAGAAGTCCTAGTTCAAAATAGAATCATCGTTCTTACTGATGAAGGAATAACGTTTAATTCGCTTCAGTATGGATTATTAATTGATTATATGAAGAAATTTAGGCAACTATATAACGAAGAAGATGAACTGTTATTCGATAAAGTTATTCGCTTAAGAAAAGAAACGGGTCTTAAGAAAACAAAACTTGATAATGAAGACCGAAGAGAGGTTGAGGAGGTTATTGAAAACAATCCATCTTACAATTTCCATATCCCGGACAAAGATGTTAAATACTGCTTCACAATAATCTCTGAATAGTTTTATGACCAAAAAACGCCTTATAATAAGGCGTCTTTTTATTTGAGCAGCGTCGCGTGGAGCACGTGGTCCAGCTTGTTGATTTCGGATGTGAGGTCCTCAAGTGTGACCGTCATCTCATTGATGCTCAATGTGATTGTTATGTACGCGATTCCCTGTGTTGGAGCGGTCTGGTTGATTGTGAGAACGCTTGCCTTACATTCGTAAATCTTACCGAGGATGAATGATAGGATGCCTGGGATATCTTCAACCTTGAATGAGAGGACTGCCTTATCGCTAGGCTTCTCGTCTGGATATCTGATGAAGTCCTTGTATTTGTAGTAGGTTGATCTTGAGATACCAACCTCTTTGCATGCATCAGAAACGGACTTATTCTCGTTTTCTACCATGTTTTTCGCGTCTAAAACATCATTGAAGAAGTCTGGTAAAATCTTCTTATTGATTAAGAGATAATCGTGTTCCATGTTATGCCTCCTCGATTGTGATGCCGGTCTCATTGACACCTAAGCATTTGAACTCATATGCGACTGAATAGTTCTCTGCTTTGAGTTTTTCGATAATGGATTCATCTTTACTTATGACTAAGAGGGTAGATCCTGAACCGCTGATTGTGAATGGGCAACCATTCTCTTTTGCGATCTTTGCAACCTTATCTGCATCAGGAATCAACTTGATTCTATATGGCGTGTGAATCTTATCTTCAATCAATCCGCACAATGACTCGATATCACCATCTTCATAAGCCTTTGGCATATTCATGATTCTTGATGAATTGAACTTGATGTCCTTGTATGAGAGTGATGTAGGTAATACGCCTCTAGAATCTTTTGTTTTCAATTGAACATCAGGGATGCAGACGATGAATTTCAACTTATCAGATACTTTGTATCTAACTGGATGATATGTTCCGTCTTCCCAAGCGGCGACAAGCGAACCATAGATTGCTGGCGCAACATTATCTGGGTGGCCTTCTAACTGAGCTGCGATGTTGAGAAGCTGCTCTGCTGAGTACTTTCTATTGAGCATTTCGTTTGCGGCAAAGATTCCGGCAACAAGGCAAGTTGATGAACTTCCGAGCCCTCTTGATTCCGGAACATCATTGCTAACAACAGAGATTTCGACCGGGATGTATTTATCACCGAACGTTTCAAACACTTTCTTGTATGACGAAAGAACGAGGTTGTTTTTCGCATATTCGGATTTAAAGCCAACAACCGAATCCTTATCAGCTGGTTTAAATCCAAATGTATTGAAGATGTTTAAGGCTAAACCTGCGACATCAAAACATGGACCTAAGTTCGCACTTGTGCCTGGAACGGTCACGTTAAATTTTTTTTTTGAAAACAGGACCTCTTCGACTTCACTCTTCTTGAGCAAGTATCTTGGGGTGGTTACGTTTAAAACCTTCTCCAACTGAGTTGGCATCTTTGTTCCTGTGACCTCTTCGATAAGTTTCATTGCCTTAGCAACGTCATCTTCTTTCTTGCCGAATACAGATAAGATTGCCTCTGTGAACTTATATGGGGATGCGGTGGACACAACGAGGACTCTGTTAGATGTATTCATGCGAGTGAACGCTCTATATGAGACCGCTGTATGCGGATCGATTAAGTAGTTGTACTTGTCGAAGCATTCTTTGATTGCTACGAGGGTTTCTTTCTCATCGACTGAATAAGCGCCAAACTCTTCGAGTTTTTCTTTCATCGAATCACTGACTGTATAACCTTTTTTGTCAGATTTGAGGTCAGCCATGTAACCCTTAACTTCCGCGTCATTTTCCGCGAGTAAGTAAAGGAGTCTCTCAAGGTTGGATGAGATGAGGATATCCATGGATGGAGAGTTTGTTTTCTTGAACACTCTATCGATGGAATATGTGCCTGTTGATAAGAAGTCAGTTAAGACTCTGTTCTCGTTTGATGCACAGACGATGGTGCCTAATGGAGTACCCATCTGCTTTGCGATATATGAAGCAAGAATATTGCCGAAATTTCCAGTAGGAACGACAACATCGAGCTTATCGCCCAATACAAGTTTGCCTGCATTTACCAAGTCAATGTAGGATTTGATATAGTAAACAATCTGAGGGACCAATCTTCCGATGTTGATTGAGTTTGCGCTGGAGACGATGACGTCATCGTGCTGTTCGTTGAGAATCTTCTTAACAAAATTCTGGCAATCATCGAAGTTGGATTCATCGAGTGCGTATGCTCTGCATTTGTCTGATGTGAAATAGAGCATCTGCATTTCCTGGAATGCTGAGATGCCTCCGTGTGGGTATAAGACCTTAACTGCAATATCGTCACCAGAGATGAAAGATGATAATGCCGCTGAACCGGTGTCGCCTGATGTAGCAGTGACAATCTGGATTTTCTTTGTGACATTGTTTTTCTTCTTAGCAACGCTCATGAGATGTGGCAATAAGGATAAAGCCATATCTTTGAAGGTTGTTGTAGGACCGTGGAATAACTCAAGGACGGAGAACTTCTCTTCGTTGTGAAGGTCGATAGGTCCATCTGGGAAATTGAAAGAGCCATATGCCTTAGCAACGCATGATTCGATTTCTTCACTCGTGAAGTCATCGAGATAAAGCGATAAGACATAGCATGCAAGTTCCTGATAAGAGAGACTTAACAAGTCCTTGACGTTGATGGCTGGGATTGTTTCAGGGAGGAATAAGCCGCCATCATCGCTTAAGCCTTTGAGGATCGCCTTGGAGGCGGTCACGCGTAATTTAGAATCTCTGGTTGAATAAAACATGTTCTAAATAATATTGTGTCTTTAAAATAAATACAAGTGTTCTTGTGAGAAAGACAGAAAATAGTACAAAAAAAGCCGGTTTTTTCCAGCTTTTAAAGTCCCTTAAACTGTGGTGGCAGGTACGAATGCCCTGATTCTCGCGAAAAGGTGTTGAATGATGTTTGTAACATCTTCACTTGCGTATGTGTCTGTCTCAATTAGATATTTGGTATATCCAACTAATGCATACGCGCTGACACGCTCTCTTACTGGGGCGTACGTCGCTGCAGAGAACTTTGGATCGAGCAAGTCCATGATTCGCAAGATGGCTCTTTCCTCGAATCCTGATCCGAGTTTTACGCTCATGAGTGCGAGGATCTCTTCTTTGTGTTCAGAGATGTAAGCGTTGTTTTTTGCAACGAGAACCTTAACCTGTTCGGTCGGAATCTCTTCCGTGAACAATGCGGCACACTGACCTATTGTTGCCTCAACCGCTCTTTCCTCCATTGCTGTCTGAACATTGGAGACGTTGTCATAGTAAGCGTAGAAAGCAGTTCTTGAGACACCTGCCTTCTCACATAAGTCTGATACCGAGATATCAGCGATTTTGACGTTCTCAACCATTAATTGGAGAAGAGCGTCCATAAGCTTCTTTTCCGCTTTATGTACCTTTTTAGTTTGCATATTTGTACCTCGTGTTCACATTTTATGTAAAGTTATGCAAAAAGAAAGCCATTTTTGACAAATTGCAACTTAGTCGATATATATTTGCAAACAAGCCGATTTTGGACAGAAAAAGAAGAGGGTGTATAATCAAAACAATGGAGGCGGACACATATGCAAAGCAACGTTATCTCATTTAAAATCGACCATTCAAAACTTCAGCCTGGACTATATCTTCATGAGGTAAAGGATTATGGCACTAACTTTGTTACGACATACGATTTCCGTTTCAAAAGACCTAATGAGGGTGATTATTTAACGCCTTGCCAGTCCCACACGATCGAACACGTCATGGCAACGTTCTTCACCGGCAAATTGAAAGATAAGGTATATTGGGGACCAATGGGATGTTTGACCGGTTTCTACCTAGTTTTAAACGGAAAACATGATGTAAAAGAGGTTGCGGACACACTTGATGAGTGCGAAGCATTCTGGCAGGAGCTTCTTGCCAAAAATGAAGTGCCTGCGAAGAATCCATATAGATGTGGAAACTATAAGCTTCTCGACATAAAAGAGGGATACAAAGCCTGGAAAGAATTCTATGAAAATAGGGCAAATTGGGGCGTTGAATACCCGATAATTGATAATTGTCCGGCCGATGACGACTATCTTGGCGATATAGCGTACGACATCAAATTGAAATAAGGCCTTTGGCCTTTTTTCATTTCATTATTTCGATAGAATCTATATTTTCCATGTAAACGCTATCTTCATAAGAAGGCGTATTTATTTAAAAACAATCATTGACATATTTCCTAACACTATCACAATGGTTGCCATGGAACTCGCTAGATCAGCAAAGGCTTATTACGAATTTAGCTTCTATTATGGAAGCTACTTTTACTTTACTCAGATTTAGCCAGCGACATGATTGATTAAGTACACCAATTGATGAGAATGCTGGCAAAGAGGCCGGCGTTTTATTTTAATGGGACATCTTAAAAAGATGGCGTTAAGTTGCATGAAAGGAGATAATTCTATTCGTTAACGAAAGAATTAGGACACAGTTATGGATGAATTGAAGCAAGCGAGATTATCGATCAACGAACTCGATGAAGAAATGGCTAAGCTTTTCGAGAAGCGCATGAACGTTGCAAGCGACATTGCAAAATACAAAAGAGAACACGGTCTACCAATCACTGACGCTAAACGCGAAGAAGAACTTATCGAGAAGAATCAGGCTAGAGTAGAAGACCCTGTTATCCGTGAATACTATACCCAGTACCTCAGAGCTATGTTCAAAGTCTCCAAAGAGTATCAGAAGAGACTCAACAGCGGTGCAACAATCGCTTACTGTGGAGTTCCTGGGGCCTATGCATATTTAGCAGCATCCAAACTCGCTGGAAGAGACAATTTGCAGAACTACTCATCATTCAAGAAAGCATACGATGCGGTTCTTGATGGAGATTGCGACGGCGCGGTCCTTCCAATTGAGAACAGCTATGCTGGTGATGTCGGAGCGGTTATGGATTTAGCGTTCCAGGGACCTCTATACATCTCTCAGATCGTCGAATTAGAAATCACACACGCTTTGCTTGCCAAAAAGGGAACAAAGCTTGAGGACATAAAAGAGGTTTGGAGTCATCCACAGGCATTATCTCAATGTGATGAATACATTCACACCCATGGATTCAAGACGGTTGAGCATTCAAACACAGCAGCCGCTTCCAAGAAGTTAGCTGAATCGGATGTCGAGGGCGTTGCGGTCATCGCTTCACCTGAGAACGCTGAGATATATGGTTTAGAAATCCTTGAAAAGGGAATTAATTCTGCCGCAAACAACACGACAAAATTCGGATTATTCACAAGAGCCTATGCAAAGCCTCTTCCTGAAGCAAAAGTTGGAGAACACTTTGTGTTAGTGTTCACCGTAACAAACGAAGCCGGTGCCTTAGCGAAAGCCTTGAATATCATCGGTTCACATTACTTCAACATGAAGAATCTCCGCTCAAGACCGCTTAAGGAACTCATGTGGAATTACTATTTCTTCTGTGAGCTTGAAGGAAACATCAATACACCGGATGGTGAAGACATGCTCATTGAGCTCAAGACCATCTGCGATAAAGTCAAAGTACTCGGTACTTACTATTCACATAAGGAGCGTTAATTATGATTTTGAGAGTTGAGACAAATCCATCCTACGATGTCGTAATCGAAAGAGGCGCATTACTGAATGCCGGCTCCCTTTTCAACTTGGATAGAAAAGTCTTGGTTCTCACAGATGACGGCGTTCCATTCTGCTATGCAGAATCGGTTGCAAACGCATCAAAAGAGGGTCATATATTCGTAATCCCTCATGGTGAACAGAGCAAATGCATGGATAGCCTTCAGGGCATCCTCTCATTCATGCTCGATCATGAATTCTCAAGAAAAGACGCAGTCGTCGCAGTCGGCGGTGGCGTATGTGGTGACTTAGGCGGATTTGCCGCAAGCATCTATATGAGAGGCGTTGAATTCTACAATGTTCCTACCACCTTGTTATCAATGGTCGATTCATCGATCGGAGGAAAGACCGCAATCGATTTTGATGGATACAAAAATGTTGTTGGCGCTTTCTATCAGCCATCAAAAGTACTCATCGATCCAAACGTCTTATCAACACTCGACGAGAGACAATTACATGCAGGATTAGTTGAAGCCATCAAGATGGCAGCAACATTCGACAAAGACTTATTCGAGACAATTGAGAAGTCAGAGAACATCCAAGATGATATCGAAATCATCATCGGAGGTGCTCTCGCAATCAAGAAAGACGTTGTTGAGAAAGACACGAAAGAATCAGGTCTTAGAAAGGTCTTGAACTTCGGACACACAATCGGCCACGCGATAGAGGCTGATGCGATGGGAAAACTTCTTCACGGTGAATGCGTTGGCATTGGAATGATGTATGTCACCAAAGGTGAGGTTAAAGAGAGAATCGAAAAACTCTTAAAGAAATATAACGTGCCAACAACATATGAGGCTCCAAGTGATGTGCTGATGAAATACGTGGCACACGACAAGAAAGCGTCACATGGAAATGTTGATCTTGTAATAAGCAATGAAATCGGAACGTTCGAGATTAAGAAAGTTCCAGTAGAAACTATAGAAAAGATTTTGGAAGGAGAAAGGCTATGAGAAATACATTAGGACACAACTTAACGTTAACCATCTTCGGTGAATCCCATGGTGCCGCTATTGGAGCGGTTATCGATGGACTCCCAGGCGGAATAAAAGTCTCAGAAGAAAGTATTAAAGCCGCTCTTGCGAAGAGAAGACCTTCCAACAACGGTGAAACATCTAGAGTTGAGAAAGACGAATTCTCTATCATCTCAGGTGTATTCAATGGCTTCACAAACGGTGAGCCAGTAACAATCGTCATCCCAAATAAAGACACTCATTCGAATGACTATACAGTCAATCAGGGATTGGCTAGACCATCTCACGCTGACTTTGTAGCACACGCAAAGTACAACGGATTCGAAGACTATAGAGGTGGTGGTCACTTCTCTGGAAGAATCACGGCAGCCATAGTGGCAGCCGGTGCTATCGTCATCGATGCCCTTGAAGTTAAAGGCGTGAAGATTGGAACTCATATTGAACAATTGGGTTCAGTCAAGGACGCAAGATTCAACGCAACAAATCCTGAAATCGATGTAGTCAACGCTAAGGAGTTCCCAACAATTTCCGATGTATCAGACAAGATGCTAAAGGAAATGGAAAGCGCTGGAAAGGACATGGATTCCGTAGGCGGAATCGTCGAAGGCGCGGTCGCTGGATTGCCAGTTGGAGTTGGAGAACCTTGGTTCTCATCTGTTGAAGGAGAACTCGCTAACGCTCTCTTCTCAGTCGGTGGAGTAAAAGGGGTTGAATTCGGATTAGGATTCGGATTCTCATCTGCTCACGGCTCAGAGGTCAATGACTCATTTTCAGTACAAGATGGAGTTGTTACCACGAAAACAAATAACAATGGCGGCATCAATGGCGGCATTTCAAACGGAATGCCAGTCATCTTTAGATGCGCTATCAAGCCAACCCCATCAATCGCTAAAGAACAGGATACGGTTAATGTCTTAACTGGAGAAAACGCCAAGCTTTCAATCGTTGGAAGACACGATCCTGCAATCGTGAGAAGAATCGCACCTGTCATCCGTGCAATCACATCATTCGTCATCGCTGATCTTTTATCTGTTGAGTTCGGAAGGAACTTCTTGGTCAAGTAATTATGAAATACGGATTAATCGGAGAAAAATTAGGCCATTCTTACTCAAAGGATATCCACGAACAGCTCGCGGATTACAAGTATGATCTCAAAGAGATCGCTAGAGGCGACCTCGATGCTTTCATTGAGTCAAAAGACTTCAAGGCAATCAATGTCACAATCCCATATAAACAGGATGTCATTAAGCATCTTGATTGGAGGTCAGAGGCACTTGAAGAAATCGGTGCATGTAATGCAATCGTCAATAGAGACGGAAAACTCTATGGTTACAACTTTGACGCAGCAGGACTTGAAGCCCTCATCAAACACGCAAAGGTTGAAATCAAGGATAGAGATGTCGTCATCTTAGGCAGTGGCGGTACAAGCAAAACAGCTCAGTATGTCGTTAAGAAACTTGGATGCAAATCACTTAAGGTTGCTTCAATCTTAGGTGAGCCTGGAACAATCGGTTATGACGAGATTCCTCAAGATACGGAAATCTTCGTTAACACAACCCCATTAGGCATGTTCCCTAACAATTACGCTCAGGCAATCTCGCTTGATAAATACAAGAATGTGAAAGGCGTTATTGACGTAGTCTATAACCCACTCAAAACGCAGTTGGTTGTTGAGGCTCAGAAAAAAGGAATTCCGGCAGAGTCAGGTTTATACATGCTTGTCGCACAGGCATTCTATGGTGCACAGGAATTCATGGGCAAACAGTTAGACCCAAAGAAGATTGATGAAATCTATAATGACCTCTTAAGAAAAAAGAGAAACATTGTTCTCATTGGAATGCCAACTTGTGGTAAAACCACAACAGGCAAGGAACTCGCTTCAGTCTTAGATAAGCAGTTCATGGATACAGACGAACTCATCTTGAAGATGATTGATGGCCCAATCTCAGATTATATCCACACACATGGTGAACAAAAGTTCAGAGACCTTGAAACCGAAGTGGTTAAGGAAGCCGTCAAGAAAGCCGGTTCAATCATCGCAACTGGTGGCGGAGCAATCTTGAGAGAAAAGAATGTTGATGCGCTTAAACAAAACGGCGTCATCTACTTCATCGATAGGCCATTAGAAGAACTTACAGTTGCATCTGATAGACCTCTATCAGCTTCAAAAGAAGCATTAACAAAGCTATATCACGATAGATACGACATTTACCGCAGAGTCGCCGACAAGATTGTTGATGGCAGTGGTAAAGGCGTCGCAAATGTCGTTAAGCAGATCAAGAAGGAGGAAGCGAAATGAAAATCCTAGTAGTGAATGGCCCAAACCTTAACATGCTCGGCATCAGAGAGCCTGGCATCTATGGCAAAGCCACATATAATGACCTCCTCAAGTTAATCAAAGATTATGCAAAAGAAAAAGGCGTTGAAGTCTCTTTCTGCCAATCAAATCACGAAGGCGCTTTGGTGGATGCTATCCAGCAAGCATACTTCGACAAGATTGATGGCATTGTCATTAACCCAGGCGCGTATACTCACACAAGCATCGCCCTCCTTGACGCACTCAAGGCGGTTGCAATCCCAACAATCGAAGTTCACATCTCTGATGTCTCAACTAGAGAAGACTTTAGACAAATCAGCTACATCAGACCAGTATGCAAAGCATCTGTCATCGGAGAGGGCTTCAACGGATACCTCCACGCGATTGATATCTTTTTAGGAGAATAATTAATGGACCTTACCCTTAAGAAAGGAAAACCTACAGGAGTAATCTCTGCTCCGCCATCGAAGAGTTTCGCACACCGTTATCTCATCGGGGCCATGTTATCCGGCAACACGACTGTCGGTAATCTTTCATATAGCCAAGATGTCTTAGCAACGCTTGACTGTCTGAATGCGTATGGTGCCTCTTTCCTTGAGGAAAACGATTCAGTAACCATCAATGGTACTTGCAATATTGAGCCAATCTTCAATTGCAATGAGTCGGGATCGACACTCAGATTCTTCATCCCAATTGCGATGAGCAAGTATGAAGAAGCGACATTCACCGCAACATCAAGGCTCCTTGAAAGAGGAATCGATGCATATGAGGAATGTCTTAAAGATGTGGTTGAGTTCATGAAAGTGGATGGCGCCCTAAAAGCAAAAGGAAAACTTGTACCAAAGAATTACATAATCGATGGCAGCAAGAGTAGCCAGTACATCTCAGGTATGTTGTTTGCTCTTCCATTATTGAACGGAGACTCAACCTTAACAATTAAGGGTGAGTTAAACAGCAAACCTTATATCGATATGACAATAGATGTCCTAAAGAAATACGGCATCGAGATAAAAGAAGAAGGAAGTGTCTATTCCATTAAAGGAAATCAGACATATAAACCTCTGAAAGTAGATAACGAAGGCGACTATTCAAACGCCGCATTCTTATCCGCCTTCAATTATCTCGGAGGAGAACTTGAGGTTAAGGGATTGAATCCTAACTCACTCCAAGGAGACAGAGTCTACATCAATAACTTCAAGAAACTCTCAACTGGTTACTGCGTTATTGATTGTGAGAACTGCATCGACTTATCTCCTGTCATGTTCTCACTAGCATCTCTCCTCAATGGGGCGAAGTTCATCAACACAAAGCGACTTGCCATAAAAGAGAGCAATCGCGCAGTAGCGATGAAGCAAGAACTAGAGAAAGCGGGAGCGCATGTCATCGTCTCAGAAAATGAAGTCATTGTTGAGAAGGCGAAAGACATACCAACATCACTTATAGTGGATTCCCATAACGATCATCGTATCGCGATGGCGATGTCCCTGTATGCAACAAAAACAGATATCACAATCCAGGGTTATGAATGCGTCAGCAAATCATACCCGGATTACTTCGATAGATTAGAACAATTAGGAATGGAGGTTATTCATGCAGCTACCTAAAAAAATACTGATAGTCGGCTTAGGCCTCCTCGGAGGTTCATATGCCGAAGCGTTGACCGCGAAAGGATATGAGGTCTCTGCTATAGCGCATAGGCAATCATCAATCGACTATGCACTGGAAAAAGGCTTAATTAAGGCCGGTACAACCGAAGTTGATAAAGACTTCGTCTCTAATTTCGATTTGGTTGTATTCGCCTTATATCCGCATATTTTGGTCGAATGGCTTGAAAAGTATCATTCGTACCTGAAGAACGGAGCAATCCTTACGGATGTTACAGGCGTTAAGAGAGCAATCATCCCATCCGTTAAGGAGATAATCAAAGATGAACCAGTCGAGTTCGTATTCGCTCACCCGATGGCGGGAAGAGAGGTATACGGAGTCGAGAATGCGACGAGTGAGATATTCAAGAAAGCGAACTTCATCGTTACCCCAACACCGGATAACAAAGAAGAGTCGATTCAGCTGATTGAACTGCTCGGTAATGAGATTGGTTCACACCACGTTGCAAGGTTAAGTCCAGAGATGCATGACGAGATGATCGGTTACGTATCTCAGTTAGCACACGTCATCGCAGTCTCACTTATGACCGCGAAAGACTGTGACTCATTGTATGAGTACACAGGAAACTCATTTAGAGACTTAACGAGAATCGCTGACATCAACGAGAATATGTGGTCAGAGTTATTCCTTGATAACAAGGATGAGCTCTTAGCCCAAATCGACTTATTCATGGGAGAGATGAATAAGATGAGAAAAGCTCTTGATGAAGAGGATGTCGACACGATGAAAGGGATGATGAAATTGTCATCCGAAAGAAGAAAGAAATTTAGAGGATAACAACATGAACATGAAACACAAACGCGAGTTACCAACTCCAGAAGAATTAAAGCGCATGTACCCAATGAGCGCTGATCTCGCCGCCATCAAGAAAAAGAATGACGAAGAGATTAGAAAGATCTTTACCGGAGAATCCGATAAGTTCCTTTTGGTCATCGGACCATGCTCTGCCGATAGAGAGGACGCCGTCCTCGATTATATCGGTAGACTTAAAGGCATCTATGATCAAATCAACGATGTCATCACAATCGTCCCACGTATCTATACAAACAAACCTAGAACAACAGGTGTTGGCTACAAAGGAATGCTTCACCAGCCAGACCCAAACAAGGATCCAGATTTATTAAAGGGTGTTATCGCAATCCGTAAATTGCACATGAAAGCAATCAGAGACACAGGTTTCAGCTGTGCTGATGAAATGCTCTATCCAGAGAACTGGGCATACTTGAATGACTGTTTATCATATATCGCAGTCGGTGCTCGTTCAGTCGAAGACCAGCAGCACAGACTCACCGCATCCGGTATCGATGTCCCAGTTGGTATGAAGAACCCAACATCAGGCGATATCACAGTCATGCTTAACTCAATCGCTGCCGCTCAGCACGAACAGACATTCATCTATAGAGGATGGGAAGTCGACACAGCAGGAAACCCTCTTGCACACGCTATCTTACGTGGCTACGTCGATGAAAAGGGCACAATGGGCGCTAACTATCACTACGAGACCCTTGCAGCTCTTGCTGCTAACTACAACAGTGAGCATTTCAACAACCCAGCAATCATCGTTGACTGTAACCACTGTAACTCAGGCAAGAAGTACCTTGAACAGGTTCGTATCGCATCCGAAATCGTCCACTATATGAAAGTTTCTCCATCAATCAGAAACATGGTTAAGGGATTAATGATTGAATCCTATATCGAAGATGGTGCTCAGAAGGTATCTGAGGGAGTCTACGGCAAGTCAATCACCGACCCATGCTTAGGTTGGGATAAGACAGAAGCTATGCTTCTTGATATGGCTCAAGAACTAAGAAAGATTAGAGAGCTCAAGAAACAGGGCAAGTAATCAAAACAGAATAGAGCAGGCCAAATGGGCGTTCATATTAGGGACTATTAATAAACGTAAAAATGGATAGTTACTTTATGTGAAGTGACTACCCATTTTTCTTTCTACAATATTACAAGCAAAACGTCATATATGCTGGGATACATATAATCCCATCTTCTCTAATTGATAAATTCTTTGGATGAATTATATATGCTTTATCAATTCTGCCACGGAACTTTTTAGAAAAATCATTTAAGGACGTTGTTGTATAATTCTTTGAAGACTTTACTTCTATTGGAATGATTTTATTCTTAATCTTATTTCCGCTGTTAATGATAAAATCGACTTCAATATCGTTCCTATGCTTTTCTTCATTGTAATGAGTGTAGAAATATAATTTATGTCCATTGGCTACAAGCATTTGGGAAACTACATTTTCAAAAAACATACCCTTATTGATTGATAATTTATCGTTCATAATCGAGGAGTAAACATTTATATCCGATTTGGCATTTTCATCAAAAGTATGAGAAAAC
>DCHU01000006.1 GCA_002314915.1 Caryophanales bacterium UBA1744 | reverse complement strand
AAAACGCAGATGCCGGCAGCAGCTGTTGCAATTATGGCTGTTATCTTCGTTTTCTTTTCCATCTATCTCCTATTCTAAGACGTTTCGTCAATTTGGTTCGGTATTTATGTGGGCATAATGACCCAATCAAAAGAATAGTTAGGAATAACTTATAGTAATAAGAGGTTTCATTTTGATTAGACGTTCATCGATGATGTGAGATCCATATATCTCTCAAGGATTTCAACCTTGTTTCCTCTAGATAATGGAATCTGTTTTCCGTTTGTTAAGACGAGATATGAGGAACCGAACTTCTGGATGTATGCGTAATTGACCAGGAAGCCTTTGTGGACCCTGACGAAGCCAAATGATGACAACTGTTCAACTAGGCTATTCATCGAATATCTGACTTGAATCGCTTTATCGGAATCTGATAAATAGATGTTCTGGTAGTTTTGTTCTCCTTCGATATACATTATCTTCCTGAGATTGACGACCATGGTTTCTCCATGGCTTCTGATCTCTATGTTCGTGCCTTTCTTCATCTTAGGCATTATGTCCTGAAGATAGTGATTGACCATTGTGGCGGAATCGGCGAAGAAGTTTGTCTTTCTGATGAATCCGATTGGATCATACTTGAAACATGAGAATACTTTTTCTTCATTAGAAGAAATGAATATGATAGGGATATCCTCATTGAATTCTCTGATTCTTCTTGCTACCTCATTTCCGTCCATGATTGGCATGATTACATCAAGAGTGACGAGGTCATATTTGATGTCCTTGAATGATTTGAGGAAAGGCTCAGGCTCGGTGAAGATATGAATATCCACCTTTTCGTTGTGGGAGTTGAAAGCGACCTGCAAAGAAGCCCTCTCCATCTCCAATGAGTTAATCTCATCGTCTAACATTGCAATTGTGATCATTGTTTATCCTCACTTTCCATATTTAGTAATGCATCCACTACATAGTAGCCGTCTTTAATTTGGAACCTGACAGTACCGTTGTAGCGTTCTGCGATGCTCCTGATAATCTTTCGGCCATACCCATGGCCCTCTTCTTCTTTTTCGGATTTGTTGCTTACCCTTGTTTTGCTCGTCTTGTTCTTGCAGACGACACGCAAGCTCTCCTCATGCTGTTGAACAATGATGTCAAAGCCTTCCGATGTGTTGTTTCCAAGCTCTTTTTCCCTCACGCACGACTCAATCGCGTTATCGATGATGTTTGTTAGGAAGCATACAAGGTCAACTTCTCTGATTTTCACCTCTTTATCAATAGATATAAGGTATTTCATGTACACGTTCGCGAGTTCCGCTTTCTTGTATTCGAGGTTGAATATTGAGGAGACGACTCTGTTTCCGCAGTTTACGATGTGAAGGGCTTCCGCTTCATCGCCACCAATCTTTTCGCAGTATTGGATGGCCTCGTCATATGCCTCCTCTTTCATTAATCCGGAAAGATATAGCATATGGTTTTTCAAATCGTGATAGAGATGGCTCGCTTTGGTTATCGCTTCTTCATTGATTTTAAGCATTACGTCCGACGCTTCTTCCATCTGAGACTTCGCTGTAATCTCCATAAAATGGTCTCGTTTTTTAAGGGTGTCGTATAATACGACATAGAATCCCAGGTTCAGCACCAAGAACATGAACATAACGAGTATCCACAAGACATGTGTGAAGGCAGGAACATCGATGCGGTTTTCATACGCTTTTGATATGTTGTAGCTCTGTAAGATCGCGACGACGAATATCGCCACAAACGTAACGACGGCCAAAACTATCTGCGAGATTGGAAGGTTTCTGTACTTATCGATCGAATAGAACGCGACGACCACGCCTGTAGCAGGCATGACAAGATAAGGGATGGCTTTAACGAACGCTAACAACGCCTGATTTTCTATTCCGTTTGTCAGGTAATTAACGTGGTGACCGATTTCGGTTACTACGTAAATGGATGAGAGGAACAAGAGGGTCTTGACGATTCTCTGCGGCCATTTAGTCTTCGAAAAGACGAATAGATATATCGCACCAGGGACGATAACGGAGAAGACCATGAGGTACGATATGAATTTATTGACCGCTAAGCCTAGTCCGGCGAAGAAAGCGGCAATAAACGTCATCGAAGCGATAAGGCCCAAGACGGACAGGAGATCGATGACGATGAGTTTGGTCGGAAAAGACTTCATCTTCCTCCAATGCGCTTTGTAGATGATGGCGGTGATTGAGGCCATAACTATCTCGAAAACGTATGGGAATGAGTAAAAACGCTGGAAGAAGTCAGTTACATTGCGCCAAAAATCCTGCATAAAAAATCCCTTTGACCGAATGTTAAAGGCCAAGGGGATTATTAACAATATAGTTACAACAAATGGATAAATACGCGTGACAAACGGCAATATTCTCTACTAAATGAGCGAGATCGTGACCTTATCTAACAACAGCATGCCTTTATCGGTGACGTGGACTCTTTCGCTTTCGATGGCAATAAGACCGTCTGACACAAGCTTATTCAGTTTTTCGCCTGCAAATTCTCTGAAGTCCACTCCGACGAATTCTTTGAATTTGGATATCTCAAACCCACTTTTGAGACGGAGATTGGTCATGAGGAAGAGCAATGGTTTGTCGCTATCGAGAACAGGTTCTTCTTCTGCAACCGTCTTTCCTGATAAATATGCAAGGATGCTGCCTGTGTTTTTGTATCTGATTCCGTTAAGGTAGCCTGACGCGCCCATACCGCAACCATAGTATTCCTCATTTCTCCAGTAGACAGAATTGTGTTTGGATTCAAATCCTGGCTTTGAGTAGTTCGATACTTCGTATCTCTCATAGCCGTGTTCTCTTAGAGTTTTGAGGATAAGCTCATATTGTTCAGCTTGAACTGAGTCATCTGCTTCTTTTAGGCCGAGGTTTTTGAATTTGGTTGAATCCTCAAGGATGAGGGAATAAGTCGAGATGTGAGGAACGTCTAAAGAGAGTAATGCGTTGATGTCAGTCTCCACTTCTTCGTTTGTCTCGCCAGGCAATGCATATATGAGGTCGATGTTGATATTCGTGAGACCTGCGCATTTGAGATTTGATACGACAGCCTCGACGTCTTCAAACGAATGAGGGCGTTCCATCATCTCTAAGTACTTGTTTTGTGATGATTCCACTCCTAGAGATACTCTGTTGACTCCATTTTCTTTAAGAATTCCTATTTTTTCGACGCTTAAAGACTCAGGGTTAGCCTCAACGGAAAACTCCCCATCTTCAGCGAGGTATTGGCTGAGATAGCCTATTATCTTATTAAATAAGACGTAAGGGAGCGCGCTTGGAGTTCCGCCACCGACGTAGATTGTCTTTTGGGAATGCTTAGGTATGTTATACCCTTCGATTTCCTCTATAAGCTTATCGATATAAGAAAAAGCCCACTTTTCATTAAAGAGGACTTTTGAGAAATCGCAATAAGAGCAGATTCTCGAGCAGAATGGAATGTGGACGTAGAGGGATGTTGTCATCCTTATTTGTCCTCTTCAGCTTCTCCCGATTCTTCTGGGTGAGCCTTAGCCCACTCTTCCATAGCTTTGATGGCTTCTGGATCTTCAATTTCACCGAGTGTGCGTGCCATTGTGTCGTCGAGTGCTTCTTCTTCGGTTGGAGCACCGTCTTCGACAGCTTTAGCATCGGCTTTGGTTTCTTCTTCGAAATCGACAAGGACTCTATTGAGTTCTTCCTGGGCGATCTCTTCGTCTGTCTTCTTCTCTTCGGTGTTCTGGAATGGCTTGACGTATCTCTTGACCATGATGACCGCGAGGACGATGAGTCCAAAGAACGCGAGGATGATCAATATGAAGAAGATTGGGCTATCTGCGATTGATGATAATAACATGGGTTATCTCCTTTTCTTTGTTGGTGTGTAGACGAACTTGTTCTTGAGAGCGCACTTCTTATAGAAGCCTTTGGCTGCAAGTTTGTCCATGCTTGTTCTAGCGGTCTCGTAAACGCACTTGGTGTACGACTTGAACTGCTGGATTGTGTAATAGCGGCCTTCTGTGCAGTGTGTTGCGTAGAAGCTCGCTTGTTTCTTGTTGAGGTCTGGTTCAGTCTCCATGAGATAGATGACATATTCCTTAACTTCTCTATCAGAAAGATTTGGGCTGCGTCCTACTGGAGTTGCATCGATGTCCTCTGCGGTGAGGGTCTCAACTGGAGCAACAGGCTTCTTTTCCCCATGAGGAATAACCTCCACTCCATTCACGACTTCGCGTGGCTCTTCTTTCTTCTCAACAACTACTGGCGCAGGTGCTGGTTTTGGAGCTGGAGCAACAGGCTTCTCAATCTCTGGGATTCTGGTTGATTCCTCTCTATAGGTGTCGATGCGGATGTTCGCAATCTTGTCTTCGAGGGAAGCGACAACCTTATTAAGGTTAGTGACCGCATAATCGAGGAGATATGTGATGTCTCCGGTTCTCTGGACTTCTGCATATACCGCACTGATCTGAGGGTTGTAACCATTTAAGAGGCATTCAAATGGGAGGAAGAATGCGAATGGGTTATTTGTGGCCTCGGCGATGACGCTCTTCGCGGATAAGGCTGCAACAGCATCGTTATCTGAATCAAATGGCTTGATGTGCTCGACCAAGAAGAGGACGAGAACAGCTTTTACCAATGGGGATAGTGATGTATCGGCAACCGCTACTTCAAACCCTTCCATACATCTCTCGATCCAATCAGATGGGCAGTATGGATAGACAGCATTCAACTGGTACTTGGCATTCTTTGCGGTATTGTCCCAGTCTTTGGTTCTATAAATGTTGTCGATGATGTCTGTCTTTGAACATTTCTGGAAGATTTCACAAAGTGAATCTATACCGTATGCCTTTGGGCTGACTGATGAATAATAATAGATTGCATCAACATAGTTGACCAATGGTGCGTGGGCAACGTTATTCTCGAAATACGTCTCATTCACAAGAGCGTTGAAAGAAAGCTCTGAGATGTTGACTTTTGCGACGGTGTTGAGGTCGCCTAAGCATATGGATAAGCAGGCGCGCTTTGCCTGGGATGACTCAATGAGGTCGTCCAAGGAGGAAACTTTCTTAGCCAAAGCTTCAAGTTTGCCTTCTGCCGCCGCTACTTTCGTCTTGATCACGTCGGTCAAGATGACGTACATCGGGGTGTTGCCGATGGTTCTGGTGTTGATTGGGTGTTTGTATGCGTCACGGTATTTGGCGATCATCTGCCAGTATGGTTCGATGAGGGCGCCGAACAGCTTGCGCATGCTATTCTTCGTTGAATAGGTTTCGTCAGTAAATTTCTGAGCTATTTGATTGTTTGTTGTTGCCATGCTTAATATTATAGTGCGTGCGAAAATAGTTTCAAATATCTACTAAAAAAACTACTAACTTTTGTTATGAAATGCCGATTTTATCGGACTTTTTATTATAAAGTGTAAAGAAAAATAGCGGACCGTATCGGACCCGCTACTTCTGTGTCGTGTTTAGAGATTACTGACGTTCTGCGTAAACAGAGATTCTCTTGCCGTTCTTGCCAACTCTCTCGAATTTGACGTAACCTTCAACTAATGTGTAGATTGTGTCATCTCCGCCGAGTGCACAGTTAGCTCCTGGACGAATCTTTGTTCCTCTCTGACGATATAAGATATTGCCAGCTAAAACATGCTGTCCATCACCAACTTTTGCTCCAAGACGACGTCCAGCTGAGTCTCTTCCGTTCTTGGTTGATGAAACACCTTTTTTGGAAGCGAAGCGCTGTAAATCAATGATAAATTTCATTTGTCGTTCTTCCTTTCTAGGCTCACGTAATCCGGATAGGATCTTGCGATGCCTTCAATTTGCGCAATGATTGTATCAATCACTGCAAGGTCGTGTTCGCTCATGGTCGCTAAGGACCTGAGCTCTACAAATCCGTCTTTTACATCGGCTTCATAGTTCTTGTCACCATCTGTCAGGGCTTCAAAGCCTCCTGGGATGATGCCGCTCACTGCTGCGCAGATGATATCCTGACCATGCTTTGCATAGCCTGAATGTCCACTGCTTCTCAAGTAGCTGAACTGATTGTTTTTGTAACCGATTATTACCTTAATCATTAGGCGTTGATGGATTTGATGACGAGGCAAGTATATGGCTGACGATGTCCCTGTTTCTTGCGCTCATTACGTTTTGTCTTGTATTTGTAGATGACGACTTTCTTTTCGAGGCCGTGTTTTTCGACTTTAGCTGTGACTGTAGCGCCAGCAACATATGGAGTGCCAGCAACTGCCTTTTCACCACCAACGAAAACGACCTTGTCGAGAGTAACATCACTACCAGCTTCAGCATTGAGCTTCTCGACGAAGATCTTGTCTCCGACTGAAACCTTAACCTGCTTTCCGCCTGTAACTACGATAGCGTACATGTTAGTTCCTCCTTCTTTTCGCTTATGACTCGCTCCGGACGGCCAACGAATTTTGCACGTTTGTTAGGTACCGTATGAAAGCGGTTGAGGCCCTAGGGAGGGCGACAACGTGAATAATATATACATATTTCCTCCATTAGGGAAGAAAAAAGTGCATTTTTACTTTCTAAAGAAAGATTTTTGGACCAATTTCACCATTCCTCAAGGAATAATAAGCCTTTTCCGTTACGATGATATGGTCGATGATGGCAATGCCGAATTCCTTTAGTTTTATCTCGAAGTAATCGGTGTTTCTGACATCCATATCAGAAGGCATGACATTCCCCGATGGATGGTTGTGAACCATGACTATTTTCTTGGTGTTGAGCGCGATGCATTCGCGTATTACTGCATTCACGCTGACACTCACTTTCGAATCGAGATTGGCCTTATAGATAGATTCTTTTATGAATCTACCTGCTCTATTGTAATGGATGATGAACAGATCTTCATCACTTAGATTGATGACTCGTTTTGAATAGTTTTCGTATATGCGTTGAGGGGATTCATAACTCTCTTCGGATTCCTGCAAGAGAACCCTTCTCTGTATCTCGAAAACCGTGGCGAAAGTAAGGGCCTTGACATCCGATATTCCATAGAACTCTTTAAATGTTTTAGGCTCTAGTCCGACCATGTTTCGGAGCGAATGAAAACTAGAAAGCAAATCATCCGCTATCTCAAGGCAGTTCTTGTTGGGTTTCCCGCTTCCGATGATGATGGCTAGGAGTTCTCTATCGTCTAATCTAGAGAGACCTATTCTCCTCGCTTTTTCTCTTGGCCTCTCCCATTTTGGTAGCTCCCCTATCCTCATTTCCAAGAGAACTGGAACCCACCCGGCATCTTGACGTTGCCTCCGCCTTGGGATCTCATGAGTTTGTAGACGACCACCGCCATGACGGCGATTGCCATGACCGCCAAAACGGCTGTGATGGTGATTGCCTCGCCTGGAGCGATGCTTCTGAGCTCTGTTTCTGTAAGTAGTTTTCCTTCCATAAAAAATAACCTCCACACTAATATGTAGAGGTCATTCTTTGATTTTTTCCCTTCGAGTTTATAAGCTCTTGAGTTTTTCTTCAATAGAAGAAAGTAAGTTCTTATTTTTCTCAAGTTTTTCAGTTTCGATGGCAATCTTCTCTTTTGGAGCCTTGGCAACGAAGCCTGGGTTGGAGAGCATCTTCTCACCACGAGCGACTTCTGACTGGAGTCTCTCAGCTTCCTTCTGGAGCTTGGCTTTTAACGCTTCCTTATCGATGTCTTCTTCGACGATCATCTCGCAGCCATCATACATGAATGGGTTGCCGTCGAGCGTATCTTTAGTGACATTGATTGAGTTTGCGAATGCGAATCTAGCAAGGTATTCAGCAGCGCCTTTGAATGGTTCTTTTGGCGAGATGCTGAGGTTAACCTTTGCGTTTGGAGCGATTCCGTTTGTGGACTTGTAGTTACGGATATCCTTAATCATTGATTCAAGGATTCCAACTGCCTTAACCGCTTTGGCGTTCAAGTAGGTCTTGTCGTATTCTGGATAGCTCTCGAGCATGATTGATTCAAGGTGCTCAGGGAGTGAGCAATAGAGTTCTTCAGCGATGAATGGTGAGTATGAATAGATCATGAGGATGATGCTCTTCATGACATAGAAGAGTGTGTCCTTTGTGGCCTTTGAATCACCTTTTGCTAAAGCAATCTTGCTCATTTCAAGATATGAGGAACAGAAATCGTCATAGACGAAATCATATAAGGCTGTAGCGGCCTGTCCAAACTGGAATCCGTCCATTGCCTTTGTGACTGACTTGATTGTTCTCTGAAGTTTATCAAGGATAGCCGCATCGATTGGAGTTAA
>DCHU01000039.1:373-5891 GCA_002314915.1 Caryophanales bacterium UBA1744 | reverse complement strand
TCTTTGAAGAGCTTTGGCTTGCGAGTCTTTTTCTTTTCAGCCTCTGCTGTAATAACTTTGTTCTGGTTGAATTTAGCAACAAGTCTTGAGTCCATATAGGCCTCTTTCTTGTTGTTTCCCTTTGCGAGTTTCAATGACTTATCCGCCTGTTGTAAAAGGATTGAGAATTCCGCAGCGGAATAGTTCATGATGCTGATACCGCAGCAGCATGTGATTGCAATGTTCTTGTAACCGACCTTAACGGTGATGTTTGTTGCGAGAACGTTCTTAGCGATTTCGACTAAATCCTGTTCATTAGTGTCATCAACGAAGACGATGAATTCATCGCCACCATATCTGCCGATAATGCCTTTTGTTGTGACTTCTCTAAGTTTAGCTGCGAACGCTTTTAAGCATTCGTCACCGACCTTATGACCGTATGTGTCATTGATGTGCTTGAAGTCGTTGATATCGATTAAAACGAATCCGCATTTATTAAATGGGCTGTGTTTCTTGATGTGTGAGTTGATGACCGAGACAGTGTGCGATCTTGCGTACAAGCCTGTAAGAGAGTCAATCGAGTGAAGCGATGTTCCTAGAACCTTTGAATTCAACTCTGTGACGTGAACATAAATCATGTCAGGCTTGTCTTTCATCCAAATGAAAGTGAATACCAAAGCGCCGTTCTTGTCGTCATATGGGAAGACGGCAACCTGGTTCTCTTTAGCCGAGATGTAAGAATCGATAACTTCGTATGTGAAGTTCTCGTCTAATGATGTGAACGGCTCGGCGGACATGTAACGGGCAAAGAACGACTTAAAAGGCATGGTTGAATCACCACGTACGCTAGACCTGACAACAGTCTTACTTCTGATGTCTATTTCGAATCTGACAATGGAATCGCCTTCTTTTGCCATATGGGTTACCTCGCTATAAGTAGATAAACCCCCAATGATATTGGAGGTGTGTTTTTGTTAATTATTTTCCGATAACAGCTTTGCTGCCTGTGTTACGGAGGAGTGATAAGAACTCGTCGATTTCGAGTGGCTTGTAGAAATACCATCCCTCGAAGTTGGTGATGCCCTCTTCCTCGTTGACAAGGTTGATCTGCTCTCTTCTTTCAACGCCAACAAGAGTGGTCTTGAAGTTGAATGTTCTTCCGAGCTGAATAAGAGATTTGATTTCGTTGAGTCTGTTTGGGTTTGTGTCCATTTCCATGACAAGGTTACGGGCAATCTTGATTTCAGTGAAGCCAAGACGCGATAACGCTTCTACGGACATGTACTTACCAGTGAATTGGTCGCAGATCATTGTGATGTTGAGTTCTTTGACCTTCTTCATAGAACGCTTGAAGAGATCCTGATGCTCAGCAATGTCATCTTCGTTGAACTCGAATGCGATGAATCCCTTCTGGAAGTTGAACTCGATGAATGCCTTAGCCATATCATCAAAGAACTGAGGGTCAACGAAGTATGATGAGTCTGCGTTGATGTTGATTCTATCAAGGAATCCTGTTCTGAAGATTGTCGCGCCATAAGTCTTATAAAGACGTCCGATCTGCTCGATGAAGATGTTCGTGAACTTGTTCATTGAGTTGGACTTGAATGCAATTGGGATGAACTCACCTGCGTCGAAGAATGTGTTGGTTAACTCATCCTTAAGTCTAAGGAGAGCTTCGCCACCAGAGATGATGCCGGTTTCTTTAGCAACGATTGGCTGGATACGTAAGTCGAAGTTCTTGTCGATAAATGCCTTGTTGAGAAGCGAAAGGATGTATTCCTGACGGCTTGCAGGTCTGACAATTGTTGTACCAACAACATGGAGGCAGTTGTCGCCGTCTGTGTTGTTTGAGTTGAAGTACGTTTCGATGGAACGGATGAAGTCGAAGCTTGTTGCGTATGTGAGTGGGTATGGGAATACACGATATGATTTCTCAATGTTGAAATCCTTGTATGAGTTACCGATCTGCTTCTCATATGCAGCTTCAATCTTTTCGATTGCAGCGAAGACTTCGTTACGTGTTGATTCATTCAAGACGATTGCGATTGTTGATGAGTTGTACTGGAATAATTCATCGCTTGAAAGTTTTAAGGCTGAGAGTGTTTCAGCAACGTTTCTGTAGTACTGATGGACTTCTGCCTCACCGAATGTTGAGATGAATTCGCTGAAGTTAGCGATGTTGATTAAGACGAGGTTACCCTTAAGGTTGTAGTTCCACTTATCGGACATACGGATAGCGAATGTGTATGATGAAGCGAACTTTGTCTCTGCGTCATATCTTTCTCTAGCGATGTTTCTTCTATCGACTGGCTCAAGGAAGAATGTAGCGTTTTCTCTGTTCTCCTTGTTTGAGATGATGGTGTGATATGAGTAGTTCTTGTTATCGAATGCAACCCTCTTCTTCTTACCTGTCTTAAGTGGGCAGTCTTCGCATGGCTCATCTAAGCCATAGATAGCCTTGTAGCACTTAACGTTCTCAGAACCGTCCTTGTTGACGCCCATCGAACGTGATGATGAGACGACTGTGTGGTTGGTCTTGTTAACTGTGTACATCTGGTAGTTGGAGTACAAGAGAAGGGAATCGAGTCTTGCGTTAGCACCTTCGATAGCGGTTCTGTTGTAGAGTTCTCTCAATGATGATGAGAATAAGTTTGCAAAAACAACCAAATGTTGTCTGGACATTGCATCTAAAACGAGCTTCTTGTCGAAGTTGACGAACAAGAGAGCGCCATAGATAGCACCGTTACTGTAAATGAGGTTTAAGTTTCCTGACTTAATGCCATGGACATCGAGATAGCTTCCAATTCCGGAAGTAACGCTGTCTCTGTCGAAGAATGTGAATGATCCATCCTTGTCGCAGCAGTTAGCCAATTCTGTTAGTAACTCTTTTGCCTCGTATGTGATGTTGAATGGTCTGTCAGCTATTTCTGTATGTGAGAAAACCTGTTCAACAGCACCGATCGCTTCGTTATAAACGAGAATTGAAACACCTTCAAACCCAAGGAATCCGGATAAATCTTTAGCGCAAGAATAGATATCCTGTTTGTAAGCTTCGACGTTACCCTTCTTAGCGAAAGCGGTATTGAGTCTTTCGATAATCTCGTAGGTAGCGTTGATTCTCTTTGCGTCTGTTGCAACAGAATCGCCGTCTTTATTGACCTCTGGGATATAGATGTTGATGTCTTCGCCTCTACGTTCTGCGTAACGTAAGTCGGTGATGACTGTATCGATTGATGAATATGGATAAACAGCTGCTGAAGCCTTGATTGGAAGGACTTTTGTGTCGCTGTCTGAGTACTTGGCAACAATTGCTTTCTTCTGGATGTATGAGAGTTTCTCTTTGAGGATTGATAATGAATCGATATTTGGGATGAATGCAATTAAAGAACTTGATGAGTCGACACAGACCTGAGGTTTATTGTCTGCGAACACTTCAAGAACGATATCGAGCAATCTCGTCATATCTTTTGTGGATAATTCGTTTTCCTTGGTCTTGTAAACAAAGGATACAAATGCGTTTCTGAAAACCTTTGCAGTGTTGATGAAAGAGGCGATGTTATTGAAGAATGACTCAGATGTGATTGTTCTATTATCAAATGCAGGGTCCTTAACGAGTCCGATATCGTCAAAGTTATCGATAGCAGATGTAACGACCAATGTGTTGTATCTAGCATTAACTCTATTGATTGAATCGTTTAACTGATCGAATTCAGCGAAGTTTGGGTTTGCGTATGTGTCCAAGACATAGTTGTTCTTGGTGATCTTTTCCATGTTATCGGATGTTGTCTCAATAAGTGGATCGATGAGCTTGACTCTGAATTTCTTTACGAAGATTGTGCCAGAGACCATTGCTGCTGCCGTGCAGGCGATTGATAAAGCGCCTAAGACGATGTCGAGAACAAGGATATTGGTGAATATCAAAGTGATGACAAGTCCAAGGATAGATGCAATTGATGTGCATAATGTTGCAATCAAAATGATTCTGATGACTTTAATCTCATCATGAATGCTTCGATTCGTTTTTGCTGCTGAGTTCATAATTTACCTCCACCGCTTAATTTAAAAGCGGCATACAATTGAATGCCGCCTGGTGTATATTCCAATCACCAGACTTGCATTCGGTAACTGGCTATCTATTTCTAGACCCTGTAGCTTTGCGTCACTAGATTACTCTAGTTTTGCTATTAAACTGGCTCTATTCTACGTGAGTAAAAGTGCGCTCGCAATCATTATTTGCGTACACGTAAGGACAAATGTGCGTGCATTTGCTACAATATGCGCATGTTAATTGACGCGAATATTGAGGTAATACCAGCAAATGAATCCCCACTCTCAGCGGATGTCGTTTTCATTAAAGAAAATGACATAACTTACATCTTTGATGTAGGCGCGTCAGATGAGGCATATAACGCTATACAGGCACTAACGGGTAAGCGTGTTGCGATACTCTCTCACTTTCATAAGGATCACACCCTTAATTTGACGCGATTAAATGTGGATGAAATATATGGCTCAAAAGAAACAATCAGGCACACCAAAAAAGGTACTTTAATCAAGGAAACAACCACATTGGGAGATATCACATTAATCCCACTTCCATCATCGCATTGCAAAGGTTGTATAGCCCTTTTGTACCACGATTATTTATTTGTTGGAGATGCTTTATATCCTTGCGATAAAGGGTTTAACAGACAGATATTAGATAACACAATTTCTACTCTCAAAAGCATTGATTTTAAGTATTTCTGCATCAGTCATAGAAAGATGTTCGTGAACCCTAAAGAGGCCATTATGAGATGGCTTGAATACACAAGAGAAAACCTATAAGAAAAGCCCTCAAATTGAAGTGCTGTCTTTTTTATCCACGGGTCATTGTTTTGCTATAAACGTTATCCGGATAGTCGGCGTCATCTGCAAGATATATCGTGATAGTGTCTTTTTCTTTATTGTAGGTGAAGGTATTGCAATCGCCAAAGAATGCCGCAAAATTTGAAATCTTACCTTTTCCTGTAGGCTCGTCATAGGTGAAGGTGAAGTCATAGGAATTCCATTTACCATTGCCATTTTTATTAAGAACCATGGTGTTGGAATCGGCTTTCCAAGTGCCCACAAAAGACTTCTCTTCGACCACTTCTTCTGCTTTTCTGGTCATAGTTCCGCTCCAGAACGCAAATTCGTGATACTCATCAGTTATGTCAACATAGATGGTGTCTTTTGATTCGTTGTAGGTGAAGTAGTTGGTATCTCCATCGAATGCGCCAAATGGAGGTATCGTTCCTTTATTTGTCTTTTCATCATATGTGAAAGTAAAGTTGGTACCGTTCCACGAACCATTTCCGTTTGAAGTAAGAACCATTGTATTAGAACCGGAAATCCACGTTCCTTCATATGCTGCTTTTTCGGCTTCTTTAGCTGTTATGGTTAAGTCTAAAGTTGAAGTCTTAGCTGTACCTGCTGGATCTGAGAAAGTCACGGTAACACTGCCCTCTTTGAGTGCGGTGCCCAACCACTTTCCATCCTTCTTTTCTACCGATAAAAC
>DCHU01000039.1:0-311 GCA_002314915.1 Caryophanales bacterium UBA1744 | reverse complement strand
GCTGCTGTGAATTCGGTGACCGTTCCAACAGGGAACTGGATGCCTTCGCTAGACTTAACTGTATCGAAGTGAGTTGCATCAGGTAAGATAGCCTGAACTTTAAGTTCATGAACCTTGTTTGTGTTGTTGTGTTTAACTGTAAGGGTGGTTTCTCCAGCTCCACATGTGTACCAAGAATCCTTATAACCCGTTTTTAAGGCGATTACAGACTCATTAGAGCTTGAGACGATAGTGAAACTATCATCTTCCCAGTCGAGCGCGTATGGCTTTGATTCGTCCTTGCCGTTGATATAGACATAATTGCCAACGAC
>DCHU01000038.1:2794-15502 GCA_002314915.1 Caryophanales bacterium UBA1744 | reverse complement strand
TCTGAACCCTTAAGAGAGATAACTATGTTATAGAATCCTAAATCCTCAAGGATCTTCACATGCTTTGCTGCGCTTTCAACGAGCCACTGAGCCTTAATCTTTTCTTTGCCGAAGTAGATGGATTTATCAAGTGAGCCGGAGTTAACTCCGATTCTGATTGGCACATTATGTTCCTTGCATGCATCGACGACTGCTTTGACGTTCTCATTTGAACCGATATTTCCAGGATTGATGCGGACTGCATCCACTCCGGATTCAATTGATGCTAAAGCGAGTTTGTAGTCGATGTGGATATCGGCAATAAGAGGGATAGAGATTCTCTTTTTGATTTCTCTGATTGCATAAGCGTCTTCCATATCGAGAACGGACACTCTCATCAAGTCGGCGCCTAATGCGGCGCATCTGTTGATTTGAGCGGCGACTTCCTCGTATTTGGAAGTCTTGATGGAACACATGCTCTGGATGAGTATTTCGTTCTTTCCACCGATTGAGATATTGCCTACAGCAACGTTTTTAGTCGTATTTCTTGTATTCATCGGCGATATTTTACTAAAAATCGAAGATTATTTGTAGATAATTAAAATCTGCTGTGGTAACATTGACCACGCAAAAGAAAGAGAGTGATTTAACAATGGCTAAAGGAAAGCGTGAAAATACAACATTAAAGTGTTCTGAATGCGGAGAGAGAAATTACATCTCAACACGTAACAAAAAGACACATCCTAACAAGTTAGAGATCATGAAATATTGCTCAAGATGCAATAAGATGACCCTTCACAAGGAAGCAAAATAAGGCGCATGCCTTATTTTTTTATTTTCGACCATGAAAGTAACAAAACTGTATCCAGGCTCTTATTACTGCAATTGCTATGTGATAGGAGAAGAAGGCCAGCCTTGCGTCGTAATCGACCCGGGATGCAACAAAAACGGCTATTTGGATAACTATATCGATAAGCACCACGGAGGAAAACTCCTCGGTGTCTTCCTTACACACGCGCATTTTGACCATATCGGCGGACTTCTGACACTTCAGCATAAGGCAACACTATTTGTCCATCCTGAAGATTTGGAGGCTCTATATGACGGCAATTTGAATTGCTCGAGTTTCTTCGTCCAGGGCGGTGCGGCACTAGAAATCGGCTCTTGGGACATCTATGACCTCGATGAGGAAGATGAAATCAATATCGGTGGAATCATCATGAGAGTCATCCATACTCCATTCCACACAAAAGGTTCCGTGTGCCTATATATTAAAGAAGAAAATGTGTTATTCAGCGGTGATACCCTCTTTAGATTAGGAATTGGAAGAACTGATTTGCCAGGTGGCTGCAGAAGATACACGAGAGACTCTTTGGGAAAACTCAAGAAACTCCCGCCTGAGACCAAAGTGTATCCGGGGCACGATAGAGATACGACTATCGAGAATGAACTTAAGTTCAATTCGGATCTCAAATAACCAAAAAAGATTGAATACCCGTGATAATTGGGTATTCTTTTTTGTTATAGGAGGGAAACTATGAAATCTCAGAAAACATTAATGTTCATCAGTGCGTTAAGTGTATTAACACTTGCGTCATGCTCAACAATTGACTTCAACTTCCCATCAGTCTCAATTCCAGAAGCCTCAACAACAACGAGTGCAACGGAAGGCGGTTCAGAAGGCGAGTCCGCAGAAAGCACGCCAACTGAATCCGGAGATAAAACAAGCTCAGAATCAAAGTCTAGTTCATCATCTAGCGAAACTAAAACATCATCCTCATCAAGCTCATTTGACGTTGATCCAGGAGGCGATGGAACAGGCTTCAAAACAGGACCATTAAAGTACAAGGTTAGTGATTTCACTAACGTATACACTCCAAACGAGGGTCAGGTTAACGTTTTGGTCGTTCCTCTTGACCTCAGCGGACTCACCGGCGCAGGAAGCCATGAGTTCGATACTTGGACAGAAGAAGAACTTGAATTCGTCAATACCCAGTATTTCGGAACAGGCGATGTCGGGGCCCCAATTTTTGAGAAAAAGACAGACCCAAAATATTGGACCTTCAAGGATTATTACGAGAGTGTGAGTGGTGGCAAAGTCACCATCTCAGGCGAAGTCGCTCCAGTCTATAAGGCCAGCGGAACCGGCATCAACACCCTTTTGACCGATTCTACAATGTCCGCGCTCCACAAGATATTTAGATTTGCCACACTTGCAATTCAGGAAAACGCACCTGATTACGATTGGTCAAAATACGATTTGAACAATGACGGCTATTTCGATGCCTGCCATTTCATCTCCAACTTCAAAGGCGCTGATTGGGGCTCGTATTTATGGCCTCATCAGTCCCAAACAAATAAGTCATGGTCAACAGGTCTTTGTGTTAATAACTATTCGCTATCTTCGATAGAGATGTTCGGTAACGCTCAGACGGCAACACATGAGCAAGGTCATATGTTCGGCCTTGATGACTATTACGATTATTCAGAACCTCCAACCGGACAACTTGAATACAATTTCATCGGCCAGGTCGATATGCAAGTCATCAACTGGTTTGAGTGGAACTCATATTCAAAACTCGTCACAGGATGGGCTAATCCAACCGTCATCACAGGCGAAAAGGACAGCGTTACAGTCTCGCTTAGAGACGCTGCAACATCAGGCGATTGCTTGCTTGTCCCAGCGGACTATTCCAAGTTCAATAACTCACCTTACGATGAGTACTTCCTCTTCGAATTATTCTCACCAAAAGGTAATAATGAATTACCTTGGAATCTCTTTACGTCATATACAGATCTCGGAGATTATGGCGTTAGAGCATATCACGTCTTCGCAAAAGCAGCAGGCTTGAACGGCTTTGAACACGTCAACATGTTCAATGATGATGGAACGATAAACAGCAATCTTTCAAGCATCTATTGCTATTCTTGCAACTCGGCTAGTTACGTCGATTACGGAGATGGCTTAGAGGAATACAATGACTTCCCGTTGCTATCAATCGTCTCTAAATCAGACAGCAGCAAGTTCCTTAAGAGAGGCGATCTCTGGCTTTCAAAAGACGATATGTGGAAGCAGGGCGACACCTTCACATTCGAGAAGGCAAAATGCGCATTGACCAAAGGCGGAAAAGCTCGTTCAACTATGGTTGATGGATCAACATTCCCTTATGAAATCCACTTTGACTCAATGTCGAAAGACGTCATGACAGTCACCGTCACAAAGAAATAAGTTCATAAACTATGAAACGCTTCAGGAGTTCTGAGGCGTTTTCTTTTGACCAAATATAAATAATTTGGTGGTGGAAAGTGAGTGGCTATCGAGATAAAATATCAGCCGTGCGGGCTAGGTAGCCCATCCAATAATTCAAAGGAGAAACCAAATGAACGTTACAGAATTACGCCCAGGCAACTACTTCGAAGATGAAAATTGCTTGTATCAGGTCTTAGACATCCTTCTCAACAAAACAGCTATGAGAAAGATGGTCGCTAAGGTCAAAGTTAAAAATGTTAGAACCGGTGCAGTCACCGAAATCGCTCGTAACTCAGGTTACGACGTAGAACTCGTCTCAGTCACAAAGTCACCTATGCAGTATCTTTATGACGGCGGCGAAACATTGGTCTTCATGGATCCAAAATCCTATGAGCAGGTTGAACTTCCAAAATCAACACTCGAGAACGAAATCCCATTCCTCGCTCCAAATGGCGAAGTCACAATCGTCACTTATGAAGAAGAAGTCTTAGGCGTCGTCCTCCCTTCAAAAGTTGCATTAGAAGTCATCGATTGCGAACCAGGCGTCCGTGGTGACACAATCACAAACGGCGGATCAAAAGACGCAGTCTTAGAAACAGGCCTCAAAGTCAGAATCCCTCTCTTCATCGACAAAGGCGAGAAGGTTTACATCGACACTGCAACAGGCAAATACGATAAGAGAGCTTAATAACGATGAATATCGAAGTTTGGCAGTTCGTCCTCTATCTCATCCTCGCTTTAATCGGCGGTGGTGTCGCTGGCTTCTTCGGAGCTAGAGCATTCTTCAAATACGAATTAAAGAAGAACCCACCAGTTAACGAAAAGATGATCCGTGCTATGTTCCAGCAGATGGGCAGAAAACCTTCAGAAGCTCAGGTTAGAGCTGTCTTGAAGAGCATGGAAAAGAACAGATAGTCGAAAAAATGAACTAGAGTCTTCCTTGCGAAGGCTCTTTTTTATTATTTAAGCAATGACCCGCACACTCGGCGTGCTCAGGTGCTAATTGTGCGTGGAAAATGTACGTTTTTTGACCGTTTGTCCATCAAAACAACACTTCATCGCAATGTAAGCGTTACCAATTTTTTGTCAATAAACATCGGCACTTTTTACCAAAAATACCGTTTGTGAAAATAACTAGTAAATTTAGTAATTAATGCTTGCCTTGTTTTTGTTACTGCATATAATGCAAGTAATTTTCAGGACGCAACAAAGCGTAAGAATTTTGGAGAACAATTATGGAAATCAAATTCGTAAAGTCAGCAAACCTTAAAGATAAAGTCGAAGAATCCAAACTAGGATTTGGTAAATATTTTACCGATTACATGTTCATCATGGATTGGGATGTCAACGTTGGATGGCATGACGCAAGAATCGTACCATTCGGCAAGATTGAACTTCATCCAGCGTCAACCGTACTTCATTACGGCGAGGAAATCTTCGAAGGACTAAAGGCGTATAGAACTGCAGACGGCACCATCCAATTGTTCCGTCCAGAAGAAAACGCAAAACGTATGAACAACTCAGCACTCCGTATGTGCTTGCCAACGATCCCGGAAGAGGACTTCCTCGAAATCGTCAAGACATTCGTGAAGATCGAAGAGGAGTGGGTTCCACATTCATTCGGAACATCTCTCTACTTGAGACCATTCACATTCGGAGATGATGAACACTTAGGCGTTCACACCTGCAAACATGTAGTATTCATGTTAATCGCTTCGCCAAGCGGCTCTTACTATCCACAGGGCATCAACCCAGTCAACATCATGATTGAAGACGAGGACGTTAGAGCTGTTAGAGGCGGCACAGGCTATGCAAAGTGCGGCGGCAACTACGCTGCAAGCGCTAGAGCGGGCGAGAAGGCAATGAAGAAGAACTATGTTCAGGTCTTATGGCTAGACGGCGTTGAAAGAAAGTACATCGAAGAAGTCGGCGCTATGAACGTCATGTTCAAGATCAACGGCGAAATCGTAACACCTGCCTTAACCGGTTCAATCCTACCAGGCATCACGAGAAAATCATGCCTAGAGCTCCTAAGAGCAAAGGGTTACAAAGTAAGCGAGCGACTACTATCGGTCGATGAGCTAGCAGCGGCATGTGAGAACGGCACCCTTGAAGAGGCTTGGGGCACAGGAACAGCAGCAGTTGTCTCCCCGATCGGAAAACTTGCTTACAAGGACAAAGAATACATCATCAACAACAACGAAATCGGAAGCGTCACACAGATGCTTTATGACACCCTTACAGGAATTCAGTGGGGAAAAGTCGAAGACACATTCAATTGGGTCACCAAAATTCAGTAATAGCAAAGGAGTACAACGGCGTACATGGAAGGTTTTAAAAAATACAAACGTCAATACTTCATGCCACCTGAACAGTGTCTTGATTGGACGAAAAAAGATTACATAACCAAAGCACCATTATGGTGTTCAGTAGATTTGAGAGATGGTAACCAAGCGTTAATCATCCCTATGTCACTCGAAGAGAAGCTCAGATTCTTCGAGATGCTATGCAAAATCGGATTCAAGGAAATCGAAATCGGCTTCCCAGCCGCATCCGAAACCGAATACGACTTCTGCAGAACCTTAATCGAGAGAGATTTAATCCCTGATGACGTAACAATCCAGGTTCTCACTCAGTCACGTGAGCACATCATCGCAAAAACATTTGAGGCAATCAAAGGCGCCAAGAGAGCGGTTGTGCATTTGTACAACTCCACCAGCGTTGCCCAAAGAGAACAGGTCTTCAAGAAATCGAAAGAAGACATCATCAAGATCGCAGTGGAAGGCGCTAAGCTCTGCGAACAGTACAGAATCAAATCGGGCGACAACATCGTCTTCGAGTATTCCCCTGAGTCATTCACCGGAACCGAGATGGAATTCGCCCTCGAAATCTCAAATGCCGTATTGGACATTTGGAAACCAACACCAAAGAGAAAGGTAATCATCAACTTACCGGTTACCGTCTCACACTCAATGCCACACGTATATGCCTCACAGGTTGAATACATGTGCAAACACCTCAAGTATCGCGAAAACGTACTTGTATCCCTCCATCCGCATAACGACAGAGGCTGCGCAATCGCTGACTCAGAGCTCGGTATCCTTGCTGGAGCGGACAGAATCGAAGGAACGCTCTTCGGAAACGGCGAAAGAACGGGTAACGTTGATATCGCAACCCTTGCTCTCAACCTCTATTCCCAGGGAGTGGACCCAGAACTCGACTTCACAAACATAAATGACATCGTCGCCTTGTACGAGGACGTCACAAGAATGCACGTATACGAAAGACAGCCATACTCAGGACAACTCGTCTTCGCAGCCTTCTCTGGCTCCCATCAAGACGCGATTGCAAAAGGAATGGCCTACCGCAAGGAAAGAGATGAGCAGTACTGGACAGTACCTTACCTCCCAATTGACCCGGGCGATATCGGAAGAGTGTATGAGGCTGATGTAATCAGAATCAACTCCCAGTCCGGCAAAGGCGGCATTGGATACATCATGGAGACGAACTTCAACATCCTCCTTCCAAAGAAGATGAAAGAAGACTTCGGCTACCACATCAAACACATCTCAGATGTAAGACACAAAGAGCTTCAGCCTAAGGAAGTCTATGACATATTCATTCAGGACTACGTCAACATCGTAGACCACGTGACAGTCCAAGACGTAACCTATAACGAAGTTAACGGCAATCTCGAGGCGGATGTAGTAATCAACTTCAACGGAGAAGCGAAAATCATCCACTCATCCGGAAACGGAAGACTCGACGCCGTGTCAAATGCCCTTAAGCAGGCAACAGGCAAACAATATATTCTCGACACATACGCAGAGCATGCACTTGAAGGAAGAACAACTTCAAAGGCCATCTCCTATGTCGGGCTTAAATACAACAACAGCACTTATTGGGGTGGCGGCATCGACCGTGATATCTCCATTTCCTCAATCAAGGCCCTGATCAGTGCGGTAAACAGAATGTTAAACAAAGAGGTAAATCAATGAAACTCACAGGCGCTGAAATAATTATCGAAGTCCTGATTGAACAGGGTGTCACCGACGTGTTCGGATATCCTGGAGGCCAGGTCTTAAATATCTACGACGCTTTATACAAGGCGAGCGATAGAATCAACCACATCCTAACCGCCCACGAGCAGGGTGCATCCCATGCTGCTGACGGTTATTCAAGAGCAACCGGTAAAGTAGGTGTCTGTATCGCGACATCCGGTCCAGGTGCCACAAACCTTGTCACCGGTATTGCAACAGCGATGCTCGACTCAATCCCAATGGTCGCCATCACCGGCAACGTTCCTTGCTCATTGATCGGTAAGGACTCATTCCAGGAAATCGACATCACCGGCATCACACTTCCAATCACAAAGCACAATTACTTTGTAAACAAGATCGAAAACCTTGCTTCATCAATCCGCGAGGCTTTCAAGATCGCTAAGTCAGGACGCCCAGGACCAGTCTTAATCGATGTCCCTAAAGACGTTCAGACGGCTATGTACGAATATGAACCTGAGCCAGTTGTCGCCAAGACTCCTCTTCCAAAAGCAAAGGAAGAAGAAATCGATAGAGCGGTTGAGGTCATCAACGCTGCCAAGAAACCATTCATCTACATCGGTGGTGGCGCGGCAGGACTCGGACTCGGTGAGGAAATCATCGAATTCGCCAAGAAGGTTGATGGTTACATCGGCTCCACATTCATGGGCTTATCCGCAATTCCAACCGATTGCGACAGATTCCTCGGAATGCAGGGCATGCACGGTCACTTCGCTTCCTCTATGGCAAGCAAGGACTGCGACTTGATCTTCGCTATCGGCGTCAGATTCTCAGATAGAGCAACCGGAAACACAAAGAAGTTCGCAACAACATCTAAGATCGTCCAACTTGACCCTGATTTCGCAGAAATCGACAAGAACGTCAACGTTGAGGTCGGCATCGTCGCTGACGTCGCTGACTCATTCAGAAGAATCGCAGCGAAAGTTGCAGCCAAGAAGAACGAGGAGTGGAACGAAATCGTCAACGCTCATCGCACGAAAGAAAACGAGCACGCAGAGGCCTATATGAAGGCCAACAAAGATAGACTCACGCCAAAAGTCTTGCTCGAAACGGTCAACAAGAACAAACCGGACGGAACAATCTTCGTCACAGACGTCGGTCAGCACCAGATGTGGACCGCACAGTACGCTAAGTTCGAGAAGACAAGAACCTGGGTCTCATCAGGCGGCCTTGGAACAATGGGCTTCGGACTCGGCGCTGCAATCGGCGCATTCGTCGCAACCAAAGAACCAACGGTCTTAGTCACAGGCGACGGTTCCTTCGGAATGAACTTAAATGAACTTGCTACAGCAACAACCTACGGAATCCCATTAGTCATCATCTTGATGAACAACGGAGTTCTTGGAATGGTTCGCCAGTGGCAGACGCTCTTCTACGGAAAACGTTACTCGAATACCATCTTAGATAGAAAAACCGACTTCGTTAAACTCGCAGAGGCATTCGGAGCGGTCGGTATGAGAGTCACAACAGTCGATCAATTCGAGAATGCGTTCAAGAAAGCATTAGAACTCCAGACAACAGTGGTCATCGACGCCTACATCGACAAAGATGAATTCGTCTTGCCAATGCTTCCGCCAGGAGGATCAATACACGACATCATCGTCTCTAAGGAGGACCCACAGAATGAATAAGTTCGTCATCGCAGTCTACGTCGACAACCAGTTCGGTGTCTTAACTAGAGTCACATCCATGTTCACAAGACGTGGATTCAACATTGATACCTTATCGGTATCAGAAACAGAATCAAAGGAATTCTCACGTATCACAATGACCTTATCGGGCGACGGATATGCGAGAAAGCAGTTAATAAATCAGATGAAGAAGCTCATCAACGTCAAGAAGGTCGAGGTTCTTCAGGATGACTGCATCCAGAGAGAATTGATGCTCATCAAAGTCAAAAACGACAGAGAGTCGAGACCAGACGTCATGTCCGCGGTCAACATCTACCGCGCAGCCGTCATCGACTACACGAATGAAGAGATGTGCATCGAGGTGACAGGCTCCCCAGACAAGATGGAAGCCTTCATCGAGCTCATGAAGCCATTCGGCATCATCGAGTTATCACGTACCGGAGTCGTCGCTCTTGGTCGTGGAAACGAAAATTTATAAACCACATTGATAAAAGAAGGGAGAAATTTTATGCAGAGAATTTTTTATCAACAGGATTGCGATTTATCAAAATTAAAAGGTAAGACAGTCGCTATCATCGGTTACGGATCACAGGGACACGCACACGCACTCAACCTCAAAGAGTCAGGTGTTGATGTCATCGTTGGTCTTTATGAAGGATCAAAATCATGGAAGAAGGCTGAATCTCAGGGCTTAACGGTCTTTACAGCCGCAGAAGCAGCTAAGAAGGCTGATGTTATCATGATTTTAATCAATGACGAGAAACAGGCTAAATTGTACAAGGAATCAATTCAGCCAAACTTAACAGCAGGCAAGACGTTAATGTTCGCTCACGGCTTCAACATCCATTTCGGATGTATCGTTCCACCAGCAGACGTTAACGTCATCATGGTCGCTCCAAAAGGTCCAGGCCACACAGTCAGATCAGAATACCAGGTCGGCAAAGGCGTTCCATGCTTAGTCGCAGTTCACCAGGATGCAACAGGCGACGCTCTTGAAATCGGACTCGCTTATGCTTTAGGCATCGGCGGTGCACGTGCTGGCGTTCTTGAAACAACATTCAGAACTGAGACCGAAACAGACTTATTCGGTGAGCAGGCAGTCTTATGCGGCGGTGTCTGCGCATTAATGCAGGCAGGCTTCGAAACATTAACAGAAGCAGGCTATGACCCAAGAAACGCATACTTCGAGTGTATCCACGAGATGAAACTCATCGTCGACCTCATCTATCAGTCAGGCTTCGAAGGCATGAGATATTCTATCTCAAATACAGCTGAGTACGGCGACTACATCACCGGACCAAAAATCATCACCGAAGACACAAAGAAGGCTATGAAGAAGATCTTGAAGGACATTCAGGACGGAACATTCGCAAAGGACTTCTTACTCGATATGTCAGACGCAGGCAGCCAGGTTCACTTCAAGGCTATGAGAAAGCTCGCTGCTGAGCATCCAGCTGAAAAGGTCGGCAAAGAGGTCAGAAAACTCTACTCTTGGTCAGACGAAGACAAGTTAATCAACAACTAATCTAAAACAACACTTTATTTACGAGGCAACAACTATGATGAAAGACAAGGTGGTAGACGGATTCCACAATGCTCCTCATCGCTCTTTGTATCACGCATTAGGCTATACAAAAGAGGAGATGGAGAAGCCATTGATCGGCATCGTTTGCTCATATAACGAAATCGTCCCGGGCCATATGAATCTTGATAAGATCGCCCAGGCCGTAAAAATTGGCGTAGCCATGGCAGGTGGAACCCCAATCATGTTCCCAGCTATCGCAGTATGCGATGGTATCGCTATGGGCCACGTCGGAATGAAATATTCCTTGGCCACCCGTGATTTGATCGCTGACTCAACAGAAGCGATGGTCATGGCCCACGGATTCGATGGACTCGTCATGATTCCAAACTGCGACAAGAACGTCCCAGGATTACTCATGGCAGCCGCAAGACTCAACATCCCAACTATTTTCGTCTCAGGCGGACCAATGCTCGCCGGTCACGTTAAGGGTAAGAAACGCTCACTATCCTCAATGTTTGAGGCTGTTGGCGCATATAAAGCAGGCAAAATCACCGAAGAAGACCTCACCGATTTCGAGGAGAGAGTCTGCCCAAGCTGTGGTTCATGCTCAGGCATGTACACCGCAAACTCGATGAACTGCTTAACCGAAGTCTTAGGCATGGGTCTTAAGGGCAACGGAACTATCCCAGCTCCTTATTCATCACGTATCGAACTCGCAAAGCATGCAGGTATGCAGATACTTGAATTGGTCAAAAAGGATATCAAGCCTCGTGATATCATGACCGAAGCTGCTTTGAAGAACGCAATCACCGCTGATATGGCTCTTGGCTGCTCAACTAACTCCATGCTTCACCTTCCAGCAATCGCTAACGAACTCGGAATCAAATTCGATTTAGAGGAAGTCAACAGAATCTCTGAGCACACTCCAAACATCTGCCACTTGGCACCTGCTGGACCAACTTATATGGAAGACCTCAATGAAGCAGGAGGCGTCTACGCCGTCTTAAAAGAGCTTGAAAAGCACGATTTAATCGACACTTCTGTGATGACCGTCACCGGAAAGACAATGCATGAGAACATCGCGCATTCAATCAATCTTGATGAAGAAGTCATCAGAACCTATGAGAACCCATTCACCAAAACTGGCGGCATAGCTGTCCTCAAGGGCAACCTCGCTCCAAATGGATGCGTCGTCAAGAGAGCGGCAGTCGCTAGAGAGATGTTAGTCCACACCGGACCAGCAAAGGTCTATGAGTCCGAAGAGGAGTGCATCGCCGCAATCTATGGTGGAAAGATCGTTAAGGGTGACGTCGTCGTCATCCGTTACGAAGGACCTGCAGGCGGACCGGGCATGAGAGAAATGCTCTCACCAACCTCGGCAATCGCCGGCATGGGACTCGACAAAGACGTCGCACTCATCACCGATGGACGTTTCTCAGGCGCTACACGTGGTGCCTCAATCGGACACGTCTCACCGGAAGCAGTCAGTGGTGGACTTATCGCTTACGTCAAAGATGGAGATATTATCTCCATTGATATCCCTAACTACTCAATCAAGTTAGAGGTTAGCGATGAAGAAATCGCAAAGAGAAAAGAAACAATGCCTATCAAGAAGAAGGAGAACCTCACCGGTTATCTCAAGAGATACTCCGCTATGGTCTCATCCGCTGATAAAGGCGCAATCATCAACAAATAACTAGGAGGTCGTCATATGGCAATGACAATGACGCAGAAGATTCTTGCAGCCCATGCAGGATTATCTTCAGTCGAGGCTGGACAACTCATTTTGGTAAACGTCGACCGCGTTTTAGGAAACGACATTACCTCCCCAGTCGCAATCAAGGAATTCAACAAATTAGGACAAGCTGACGTTTTCGACAAGGAAAAGGTCACTATGGTCATGGACCACTTTGCTCCAAACAAGGACATCAAGGCAGCAATCCAGTGCCAGATGTGCCGCAACTTCTGCAATGAGCACGAAATCGTAAACTTCTACGATGTCGGTACAATGGGAATCGAGCACGCTCTCCTTCCAGAGAAGGGTCTCGTTATCTCAGGTGATGTTGTCGTCGGAGCGGATTCACACACTTGCACCTATGGTGCACTTGGTGCATTCTCAACAGGTGTTGGCTCAACTGACATGGCATGCGCTATGGCAACTGGCAAAGCTTGGTTCAAAGTCCCATCAGCCATCAAGTTTGTCTTAAAGGGCAAATTAAACCCTTATGTCTCTGGAAAAGACGTCATCTTGCACATCATCGGCAA
>DCHU01000038.1:1788-2696 GCA_002314915.1 Caryophanales bacterium UBA1744 | reverse complement strand
TACGACCGCTTAACAATGGCCAACATGGCGATTGAAGCAGGCGCAAAGAACGGCATCTTCGAAGTCGATGAAGAAACATTCGACTTCATGAACGGAAGAACATCCCGTGTCCCAACAGTCTACAAAGCTGATGAGGACGCAGTATACGATGAAGTTATCGAAATCGATTTATCCGCAATTAAGTCAACCGTGTCATTCCCTCATCTCCCTGAGAATACGCACGAAGTCGACTCAATTGAGAAGATCAAAATCGACCAGGTCGTCATCGGAAGCTGCACAAACGGACAGTTCAAGGACATCAAAGAAGCAGCCGATATCATTCGTGGCAACAGAGTTGCCAAGAACGTCAGGGCAATCATCATCCCAGCAACGCAGTACGTCTATCTCAAGTGCATTAAAGAAGGACTTGTCGAAGACTTCATCAACGCTGGATGCATTTTCTCGACCCCAACCTGCGGACCATGCTTAGGCGGATACATGGGCATCCTTGCCCCACACGAGAGAGCGGTCTCGACAACAAACCGCAACTTCTTAGGCCGTATGGGCGACGTCACAAGCGAAGTTTATCTTGCTTCACCTGCAACCGCAGCCGCATCAGCCTTAACTGGATATATCACAGATCCAGCGACATTCATGAAAAACAAATAGGAGGGGATTATGAAATTCACAGGAAACGTTATCAAATTCGGTGACAACATCGACACGGATGTCATCATCCCAGCCCGTTACTTAAATACTTCTGACCACAAGGAACTCGCTTCACACTGCATGGAGGATATCGATAAGACATTCGTCAACCGCGTTCAGCCAGGCGACATCATGGTCGGAGGCTATAACTTCGGATGCGGCTCATCACGTGAGCACGCTCCAATCGCAATCAAGGCAAGCGGAATCTCGCTCGTCATCGC
>DCHU01000038.1:0-1701 GCA_002314915.1 Caryophanales bacterium UBA1744 | reverse complement strand
GCAATTGCAGAGGGCGATAAGCTTGAGTGCGACCTTGATAATGGAATTATCAAAAACTTAACAAAGAACGAAGAATACAAAGTTCAGCCTTTCCCAGCCTTCATTCAGAAAATCATCGAGAATGGCGGCTTGATTGAGTCTATCAAGAAAGGAGACATCAAATAATGGAATACAAAATCGGTTTATTAAAGGGTGACGGAATCGGACCTGAGATTGTTGATTCAGCTATCAAAGTCCTCGAAGTCATCGGTGAGAAGTACGGACACAAGTTCGTCTTCACCCCATATTTGATCGGTGGAGCCGCACTCGATGCAACGGGCATCCCTCTCCCAGAAGAGACAGTCGCAGGATGTTTAGCCTCTGACTCAGTCTTACTCGGCGCAGTCGGCGGACCAAAATGGGACACACTCCCAGGCAACCTCCGCCCAGAGAAGGCGCTCCTCGGCATCCGCAAGGCCATGGGACTCTTTACAAACCTTCGTCCAGCAAAGCTTTATCCTGCTCTCAAGGGTGAATGCCCTCTTAGAGAGGACATCGTCGCTAAAGGATTCGACCTCTTAATCGTTAGAGAATTAACAGGTGGCATCTACTTCGGTGACCGCGGAACAACAATGATGGAAGATGGCGAACACGCTTATGACACCGAGTCATATTCACGTGTTGAAATCGAAAGAATCCTCAAAGTTGCATTCGAATCCGCTAAGAAGAGAAGAGGAAAAGTCACATCAATCGATAAGGCTAACGTCCTTGATACATCTAGACTCTGGAGAAAGATCTTCCATGAATTCGCTGAGAAGTATCCAGATGTCGAAGTGGCAGATATGCTCGTTGACAATGCTGCTATGCAGCTTGTCAGAAATCCTTCCCAGTTCGATGTCGTCGTAACAACCAACATGTTCGGAGACATCTTATCTGACGAAGCTAGCCAGATCACGGGTTCAATCGGCATGCTCCCATCAGCATCGCTCGGCGTTTCAACAAACGGCTTATATGAGCCAATCCACGGTTCTGCACCTGATATCGCAGGCCAGAATATCGCAAACCCAATCGCAACAATCCTCTCCGCAGCTATGATGCTCCAGTACTCATTCGGATTACTCGATGAGGCTGACGCAATCGTCAAGGCAGTGGATGTTGTCTTGAACAAAGGCTACCGCACAGCAGATCTTGCTCACGGCGCGCCTTCCAAATCAACAACTGAAATCACAGATTTAATCATCGCAGAAATCAAATAGTCTATGTCTTTAAAGGAACTCTATCTCGAATTCTCAACCCTCAGTGTCTTCATGAAACTTCGTCAGGACCCTCTTTTCAGCGCGTTCGCAGCAATCTTCGAAGAAGAACGTGACGATTGGAGACTCTGCAACTATGCGGCATTCGTGAATAACGTTTTGCAGGGAGGCGGCGACTTATCAAAGCTCGTTGCTGAGAAAGTGTTCGAGGACGAGAATGTCTTTATCCTAAATGGCGATTACACCGATTCTCTTTTAAAAGAGAATGTTGTAAGAGAACTCGCTATTCTCGAGAAAGTGGCATCTTTAACTCCAACAGATTTTAAAGAATTCCTTAAACGCGACAACATCGCGACCTATAAGACCGGCAAGATCGATTTGGAGACCCTTTACTTCGAACGCATAAAAGACATCAAGAAGTTCGGTTATGGCATTTTTGCCACCAACTCGATGTTCAGAGTGGACGTAG
>DCHU01000049.1:1557-11388 GCA_002314915.1 Caryophanales bacterium UBA1744 | reverse complement strand
GGGACGCAAGAAAAAAGCAAAGGTAGAGTTGTTAACAATATCATTTGTCTTTTCATTGTTATCTCCTAAAGCTAAGAAGGGGCCAAGCCACTTGAGTGGTCCAGCCCCTAATAAGTATTATTAAGCTTTTTTCTTTTTGAGGAAGTCTACGAGGAAGATTGCCGCTCCTGATAAGACGATGAGTCCTCCGACTGTTGCGTCTACAGCGATTAATGCAACTTTCCACTTAGCCATATTTGTCTTGTAGACAATGCCTTCTCCAAGACCGTTCATAGCGTTGGAGTTGACGACTGTGTAGAGATAGTTCTTTGCAGCCTTCTTAAGAACGAAGACGTCCATTGTGTCTGCCTTGTCGAACCACGTTTCAACTGGAACGTTGTTCAAGTAGAGGTCGCCGCCTGCATAGATCATCTGTTCAATTGGCATGAACTTAGAGTCTGCGAAGTCGGTGATGACTGCGCCCTTGAAGCCCCACTCTTCTCTTAAGACTTCAGTGATCAAGCGATAGTCGCCGCCTGTCCATCTGTTGCCTAATCTGTTGAATGAGGACATAAGTCCTAAAGGCTCGCCGCTATTCTTCTTAACAGCGATTTCGAATGGCTTGAGATAAAGCTCACGTAAGACCTGCTCGGTCATCCATGTGCAAACGCCTGATCTGTGTGTTTCTGCCTCGTTAGCAACGAAGTGCTTCATGTAGCAGTTGACACCTTTGACGCGCATACCCTTGATGAAGGATGCAGCCATATTACCATTGAGTACAGGATCTTCTGAATAGTATTCAGCAGTTCTTCCTGCGAATGGTGAACGGTGTAAGTTGATACCAGGTGCATATAATGCGGAGTATGGAGTTCCGTCACGCTGGTTGCCGAGGATACCTTCGTTACCGATTGCCTCACCGAGTTTCTCGATGAGCTCATCATTGAATGTAGCGCCGACGACTGGTTCGGAAGCGAATCTTGAGACTGAGTAGATTTCAGGCTCTGGTGCGGTTGACATGAACTGAGCGAATCCGGAAGGACCGTCTGTTTCGATTGTCTTTGGTTTTCCGACATACTCGATAGCGTGTGTACCGAATGCTGCCTGCTCAACCATATCCTGCAATGAGGATGCGGTGATGTTCTTGATGTACTCATCCCACTTCGCATCATCATAAGATGCTCCGATTAACTCAGAGATCTGCATGAGTGAGCCGTCTGTGACCTTCTTCTTGGCGAGTTCGAGGTTTGCAGCCTTAACCTCAGGTGAATCTGCGGTTAAAGGTGAGTTGTGCGCTCTTGATGAGATTGCTGATTCATCAGCTGAAGCAAGTGCTCTTTCTGCATCTGTTCTAGCCTTTGGCCATGTTCCATCCCAATTTGCTCTTGAGAGGACTGAGCCTAACTGATCATCGATGTCATCGAAGCGGTTCTCAACTTTGTTGCCTGTCTTCTCATCGTTCTCGTATTTGATATCTGAATCAAGTGAGATTGTGAATGAGTCAACGACTGTGTGAGCGTCTGTTGAGACATAGAATGTGTATGTTCCAGACTCGAGCTCATAACCCTTGAAGCTATTTCCGTTAGCGTCTGATGAGTCATATGAAGCGAAATCATATGGGTTGAATGTGATTTCAACATCTTCACCCTTACCTGCTTCTAATAAGTCTGTTTTTGCATAACCAACGAGGGTTTTGCTGGCTTTTTCAATGCCGCCTTTATATGGAGCGCCGACATAGAGTTCGACGACATCCTTACCAGCGACAGCGCCTGTGTTGTCGACATGGACTTTGACAGTCATGTCTTTGCCCTTTTCGATCTTTGTAGGCTTATCTTTAACAGTTCTATTGAATGTTGTGTAGCTTAAGCCATAACCGAATGGGAATACGACGTTCTTCTTATACCATGCATCACCATTTGTACCTTCGGTAGCGAAACGTGTTTCATAGTATCTGTATCCTAAGTAGATGCCTTCATCATAATCTGAGAAGTAGTAATCGTTCTTAGAACCTGTGTATTTGTCTGAACGATCTGTGGTTGAAGCGAAGTTGACATAGGTTGGATCGTTGGTGAAGTCGCGAAGGTATGTGTCTACCAACTTACCTGATGGGTTGACGTCACCGTTGAGGATTTCGCCTAATGCCATGATGCCTGAGTTACCAGGTCCGCCAATCCAGATAGCAGCGCCGATCTTCTCGCCGAAGTCTTTGCTGATGACTGTATCATCGTAGTCTTCGAGATTGTCGAGGAATCCGAGTTCCATCTGAGCGGATGAGTTAACGACGAGAACAACTTTGTTGAAGCTGTCGGTAACCATCTTGATCATCTCCTGCTCATTCTTGTCGAGTTCGAGATAGTGATCGTCTGCGGCATATGCACCATTAACAGGGCTTCCGTCCTTGTTTTTCTGTGTCATTGGCATGTCGTTACCTTCACCGCCTGTACGGGAGATAACGATGACTGCCATATCGCCATATTCTGTAAATGAGTTCTTAACTGAGTCCGTGTATTTGGAGACTGCGGTTTCGCCTGTTTCGAATCCGGTTGGGATACCAGCTTCGATAGCGAGGTTTGCAGGTCTTCCTTCACCAGACTTTGAGTTATCTTCATAGAAGCTCTTTAAGGTTGGGTTGCAATCGAAGTTTGCAGCTGTTAAAGACTCATAGATTGTCTTTGCCTCTGCAGTTGATCCGCCACCTGAGCCAGAGCCGCCATAAGCGAGATTGACTGAGTTTTTACCGAAGACAGAGATCTTCTTCTTTGCAGCGGAAGTTGTCTTGAGTGGTAAGGTGTTGCTCTCATTCTTTAAGAGAACGAAGCCTTCTTCGCAAATCTGTTTGTTAACATCGTTTGCGTGCTCTTTAGCCTGTTCCTTTGTCTCGATTCCATCATCGAGCTTGTAGTACATCGTGTCGCCACGACCTGATCCGGTTGCGCCACCGAAAAGGTTATCCATGACGGTTGGGATGAATCCCATTGTCGTGATGGATGCGGCTGCTAAGATGAAGGCAAGTGCGCCAGAGGTAATGCCCCAGGCAATTTTTGCTTTTTTCATAAAATAGTCCTTTATTGTTTATCGGAATTAGCTGATGTTGCCATTAACGTTATCGGTAAGTGGGTTCCAGCTTAATTTTGTATCTGAGTAAACTCTGCAGCAGTCGAAGAGAGGAGCTGTTGCGTACATTGTTCCTGATTCACCGAGTCTGTCATGGTTGGAGACGATGAACTTGATGCTGTTTTCGCCCTTCTTGAGCGGAACGGTCTTGTTGATTGTGAAATCAGCGAATTCCTTATATCCAGCGCCCATTCCAGGAACGTTTGTGATGTTGATTGCGTTGTAGCTTAATGCAACGCCGTTGACAGAGATCGTGTAGTTCTCTGGTGTGAATGTCATATCGTAAGCTTCTGCGGAGAATCTGCCGATGAGAACAGCATCCTCAACTGCTTCTTCTGCATTGATGACGAACTCATATGTTGTGCCTTCGTAGTAGCTCCAGCCAGCATAGTATCCGTTGCTTGCGTTCTGCATAGCCTCTTTCTGCTTGCAGATTAGACCGACACCTGAAACGTTACCGGAGTATCCGTAACCGATCTTTCCTGTGTAGTCGACATATTCTGTCTCGAATGTATCTTTGAAGAACCATCTTGCATAGAGGGTTGCGCTTGCGCTGACTCTTGCGTTGAAGTCATATTCGTTAACGCATTCTGGTTCTGTATACCAGCCCTTGAGGTAGTATCCATCACGCTCTGCTGCGTATGATTTTGTCTTTGTGTTCTTCTTGACTTTGACTTTGTTTGCGACGCCGTTGTTTGGAGCATCGTCATAGTTCCACATATATGTGAGTGTCCAGTTTTCACCATCATCAGCTTCCCATGAAGCGTAAACAGTTACGTCTTCGTTGATGAGTGTTGTGAAATCGAATTCAGATGATGCTGATGCATCGACGCACCAAGCTTTGAAGATGTATCCATCTCTTTCTGGAGTGACTGGCTGGTTGACTGTTGTGCCAACGTCAACTCTAACAACTGAATTCTCTGATCCCTCATAGTTGAGGTCGAATGTGACTTCGGCGATTGCTAATTTCCAACCTGCATAGATTGTTGTGTCCTCTGTAAGAGCGAGCTCGAAGTCGAATTTGTGTTCGCATGTCTTTTCTTCATACCATCCTGTGAATGTGTATCTGTCACGGGTTGGGGTTGCTGGTTCTTCAGCAACGTCGTTGTATTCGACTTCCTGGGTGATGTTTGTTGCGCCTTCATAGTTGAGGTCGAATGTTACTGTGATTGAATCCTGTTCCTGGTTCTGTGATGTACCTGGATTCTTGCTTCCGCCATTATTGCCTGTTCCACCGCATGCAGCGAGTAAACAAACAGCGAGAAGAGGGGCTAACGCTTTGCGTTTCTTGATAAATTTCATATAAATACTCCCTTTCTTGAAAATTCCTTATATGCAACATAGGACCCTAGATTCGAGGCCTAGGGTCCATGTTACTTGTCGCTAGTTAAAGTAAGATAAATTATTTATCTTCTTTTTTCTTTTTAGCAGCGATTGCTAATCCGAGAGCAGCAACTGCAGCTAATGTTCCGGATGCAGCAACGATTGAGCCACCGCAACCTGCGCCATCAGCGCCGTCCTTGCCGTCTTCACCGTCTTTGCCGTCCTTACCATCAGCACCTGGAGCGCCTGGCTGTCCGTCGACACCGTCTTTGCCGTCTTTACCGTTCTTGAGGGTGATTGTTGAACCGTCGTCGAAGGTGATGACATAGCCATCAGCTGTTTCTTCAACTGAGACGATGTTCTTTGTTGTGACATCATCGCCACCAGCAGCTTCATCGAGAACGACGAACTGGAGTTCGTATTCGAATGATGTTGTTGATCTTGATTCGCCCTTCTTGCCCTGTGAGACTGTGACTGCATCGATCTGGACTGTAACGTTGTAGACGCCTGCAGCTGTAGCCTTACCTTCGATGTGGCCTTCGCCGTCCATTGAGATTCCTGCTGGGAATTCGCCTGACTTGACCTTGTAGTTGACTTCGCTGTACTTGTCTGTGTTGATGTAGTCAGATTCGATGTATGCGTCGAATTCATCTCCAACCTTTAAGTTGGTTGACTGGTTGCCGTCGAGCTTGAATGCTGAATCGATGACGATTGTGTACTCAGCTGACTTCTTGATCCAGTTGTCGAGGACTAAGTTGACTGTGAACTTGTATGTTCCTGGCTTGCTTGGTGTACCTGAGATTGCACCTGATGATGAGAGGCTTAATCCTGCTGGGAGTGTTGACTTGGAGTCTAATGTGTATGAGACCTTCTGTGCTGAGACTGGAGCAGCGATGTTTGCGTTATATGCCTGACCCTGGACACCGTTTGCAAGAGTCTTGCTTGCGAATGCGCTGAGGTCATAGCTGTTCTTGTTGATATTTGACTTTGACTGTCCGTAGATGACGTTTTCAGCTGCTTTTCTGACTGAGTACCACTGTGTGTAAGATGTTGATGTGAAATTCTTACCAATCTTAACAGTGTTGCTTGCCTTGTCATACTTACCTGAGAGGAGGTATGTTTCATACTTCTCTGTTCTAGCACCTGCGTTCTGGAGAGGAGCGTCGCATCCTGCACGGACTAACATGTCGAGTGGCCAGTAGTCCTTACATGGCATCCAAGCGTCGGTGACTGCATAGCCATCGAAGCCCCATTCTTCTCTAAGAAGTTTTGTCATGAAGTTGTAGTTTGTAGCACCAGAGATTTCACCGATAGAACCATATGTGGTCATGAGTGCCATAGTAGCACCTTCCTGGATAGCCATCTGGAACTGCTTGAAGTAGAGCTCACGAGCTGCCTGCTCTGTAGCAAGAGTCATGAGGTTCATACGATAGATTTCCTGATCGTTCATAGCGCAGTGCTTGACATAGCAGATAACACCTCTGCTCTGTGCGCCCTGGATAACTGCTGCGCCGATTGCACCGCCCTGGTAGCCGTCCTGTGAGTAGTACTCGTTGCAACGTCCACCGAATGGTGATCTGTGTGTATTCATAGCTGGGCCGTACCATGTGACATTCTTGAAGACAGCGAGGTCGCCCATGACAGTACCCTGTCTCTTAGCGATAACTGTGTTCCAAGTTGATGCGATGTGGCACTCGTCACCCCATGAGTATGAGGATGAGAGGTTGTTTGGTCCGTCTGCGTCTGTTGTGCCGTTCTTGCCGACTGATTCGAGAGCTGGTGTTCCCCAACCTGCGTTGGAAGCCATTGTGACGAGTTCGTCCCAGGTTAACTGGTTCATGAATGCTTTCCAAACCTGGTTGCCTGTCTGGCCTGCGAATCTGCCTTCTGTGATTGTGACGTCATCACGCTTGATTCCGATCATTTCGTCGAACTTGATTGTGACGTCTGTGTTGCCTGCTTCGTGCTTTTCAGCCTGTGACCAGCCTGCAACGTCTGAAGCTGTCTTGACCCATGGGAGTTTTGATGTTCCATCTTCGACTTCCTTGAATGCTGTGACGAATGCTGATGGGGTAGCCTGGTCGACCTGGTCGTCAGCGTTGAATGCGTCATATGCTTCGTGGAATGTGAACCATGCGTCGCTTCTGATTAACTGCTCTGTTGTGAGAGGCTTTGGCATTGTGTCTTTGAAGTTGTCTCTGTTGAGGAGGACCATCTTGCCTTCTTCTTCGAGAGTCTTGCTTGTTGCTGGATCCCAGCCGAGCATGTTGTATTCGTTTCTGCCTGAGAAGAGAGCTGTAACTTCTGCGCCTGAGAAGTCATCGTGATCGAGGACTGCTGTCTCAGCGAGTGTTAAGTCGACTTTTCCGACTGATGTGTGTGAGTCTGTCTGGACTCTGAGTTCGTATGCGCCTGCATCTAACTCATATGTTGCCTTGCCGTTTCCGTTCTTATCTCTGTCATCGAATGATGCCATATCCTGAACGTTGACTTCGACTGTGACTCTCTGAGTCTGTCCTGGCTTGAGGAAGTCTGTCTTTGCGTATCCAACGAGGGAAACTTCTGCCTTAGCAACTTTGCCCTTTGTGTATGGAGCGTGTGAGTAGATCTGAACGACCTGCTTACCAGCAACTGAACCTGTGTTCTTGACGTCGACTGAGACTTTGATTGTCTTCTGAGCAGCCCAGTTAGCGCCTGCGTCTGATGTGATGTTGCTGAATTCGAATGTTGTGTATGAGAGACCGAAACCGAATGGGTAGACGACGTCTTTTGCGTAGTCGAATCCTTCGAAGTTGCCAGCCTTCTGCTCTGCGTCTGCTGTTTCGTAGAAACGGTAGCCCATGTAGATGTCTTCACGATACTCTGCTAGTGAGTAACCTGTTGAGACACCAGGAATCTGAGCCTGCATATTTGGGTTTGTACGCTGATAGATGTGTGATCCGTCTGAGTCTGCCTGTCTGAAATATGTTTCTGGGTGGTTTTCGTCTGTTGACTGTTCGCCCTTACCATATGAGAACCATGTGACATCCTTTGTTAAGTCAGCTGGATAGATATCGACTGTCTTACCGGATGGGTTGATCTTACCTGAGAAGATTTCTGGAACTGCTTCTAAGCCGTTTGCACCTGGTCTACCAATCCAAAGGATTGCGTTAACCTGATCGTCATTCTGGATGTTTCCGAGCTCCATGACGTTAGATGAGTTGATGATGACAGCAACTTTCTTACAGTGTGCCTTTGCGAGTTCGATTAATTCTTCTTCGCTGTCTGTTAACTGGAGGTAGTGCTTGTATTCCTTGCCTGTCTCTGCATCTTTCTTTAATGCATTGTGTGTCCAGCCCATATCCTGTGAGCCGTACTTGTTATCTTCTGTTTCGTTGATAACTGTAGCGCAGTCATTTGATTCGCCGCCAGTTCTTGAGACGATAACAACACCTAAGTCGTTATAGACGTCGATTGAGTTGATAGCGGTCTTTGTGATCTGACCAACATTCTCTGTACCATAAGATGTTCCGACACCTGCATAGTACTCTTTGAGTTCTGGGTTGACGCGGAAGCCTGCATCTTCGAATACGTCTGCAAGTTTCTGTGAACCACCTTCGACTGCGTCTGATGAGACGCCGAAGACTGAAACCCACTCATTACCAACTAATGGGAGGGATCCGTCATTCTTTAAAAGAACGTCGCCTTCTGCAGCGAGGTCTTTTCCGAGCTTAGCAGCTTCTTTCTGAGCGGACTCTAAAGATGAGTAGTCCGTTGTGAAACCACCAGCCTGTGCTACTGCGACTGCTGTCTGTCCTAAAGCTGCGATAACAGCTGGAGCAGCAACGAGTAAGCCTAAAACAATTCTGTTTTTTCCTTTTTTCATTTTTTTCTCCGTTTTCAAAATCAAAACCGCTAGCAATAGTTCTGATATATGAAAGCCATTTTTTGGGCGAATTAATCATACAAAAACCAAAAACCAAAAAGTCCGTTCTTAATGGAGATGTATTAATACCGAGATGAAACGGATTACACCTTATTACGAAATGCAGTTTTCTGGGACGAAATGCAATATATGTCACTAAAATATGGATAAATATGCGATTTGAACATAGATATAACCGCTATTTTGGTAAATGAACGGTCAACTATACACACGCATAGATGTGGATTAAATAATACTTAAAGACGCGTGAATTGTATCAATTGATATAAACGAAGACTGTTTTTTTAATAAATTATGCATTTTTCAAAACACAAACAAAAAAAGGATTACAATATTTCACATGAAACTCAAAGCATCTAAAAAAGGCATCATATTCGGTTGCATATCATTCCTCTTGTTCATTCCATGGGCGTTGATGGCCGCTTTGAATCTGTCCGATAATCTAACCGTCCTGAACGGTGTCGGCATGTCGATTTACATCAATCTGTTCCTGTGGTCAGGTCTGATTTTTGTGCTCACTCCACTTCCATTCGCCATATTGAGCGTTGTGAAATCGTGTAAAGAGGGAGAAGGGAAAGGAAAAACCGTCTCATTAATCCCTTTGATGCTTGTCCCACTGCTTTTTGCAATCACACTCGGATCAACATATGCAGACTATTGCGGTCGCAGGGAAACATATGGGGTTCCAAACTCATATGTTAAAGGAGATTTGAATTACGTGGCTTTCGTTGAAAAAATGGAGACCACTGATTACCGATACACCGTATATTGCAAATACATCGGCAGAGAAGAGCATGCAACTGACACCGAAAAAGCGATGATTCCAGTCCTTAAAACAACGGCAGTTACCTCTCCGGTATTAAAGGAAGACATCACTTATACCAAAAAGGTTTCCGTGGAATTATCAGACACGGTTATGACGATATTCGACTGCGGAAAATTAGAAATCGCGGAACGCAGAGACACATGGCAAGCGCATCGATATGAGCTTTGGTACAATTACGAAATCGGCGCATTCGACAATATCTATAACACCGCCAAGCAAATCACAGGGTTGATAGATTAATCGAATAGACAATCGTCGTTTATTGTTTGTTATTTATCACTACATATGCCATTGAAAAAGACCGCCCTGTTGGATGGTCTAGTTTTCATGTAGAGAACTACCTCTGTCCGATTCTGGGAGAAGTCCCATGAAGCGGGCGTTCTTGATAGCCTTTGCAAGCTCTCTGATACTTGGCTGATGTACCTGTTGCGCATCATGCTGCGGAATTCACGCAGATCTTGACCAAGAACCCGCAAATCATGCCGACATCAAGCACGGACAAGAACCGTCATCATATAATGGAGGCATGACACTATTGAACGCTATCAGCCTTTTGGGCGCATGCAACCCATTGCTCCTAAACACCGGGTCGGCACAGACAACGGAGTTCATCGGGTATTATGTAGAAACCACTCCGGTTGACTCGGAAACATGGATCAGAATCGAG
>DCHU01000049.1:0-1519 GCA_002314915.1 Caryophanales bacterium UBA1744 | reverse complement strand
GCAGACGCTGGCGGAAGAGATATTAATATCTATTTTGATCAAAATGGAATTCCAATCATTTTTTATAAAGCGACAGCGGAATTAGGAAGAATAACGGGATATAGGGAAATAGACTCAAGCTTTGAGTCATTCCAGTTCATGTTTAACCAGTTATGTTATTGTTCAGAAAATGAGTTATTCTCTCAAGGCCTATTGGATGATGTGTGTGGATATTTCAGATCATTCAATTCATTGTACACAACATCCATTTGGAATTATTATGCCGGCGCCCCAAATGCCGAATACATATCTAACGTGAGAAACAAGAGGCATGATATGCTCTCGTTTGAGAGGTACTTTGGTTCCGTGTTGGCGAGCGACGATTCAACAAACACTGTATATCACAACGTTGTAACAGAACATTTCGGCGTAAACGACCCGACTGAAAACAACCAAAAAATAGATCTGTGTCATATGTTTGCATCAATAGACTTGATAGATGGTTCGAATTATTCGGCAAACCACGCGCACAACTGCAATATATTGGAGGATATATTCACTTGGGGAGGCGATATGCAAACAGAGTTTAGGAGACTATATGATCAGCAAAGCTCAGCGCTTTACAATTATGATTTTTTAAACAATTCTCTCGAAAACCCTGATTCTTATTTTCCATTCTCCGATTTATTGGCGGACATTGATGCCTTAAACATAGCCCTGAATCTAACCGGAAACGGATTTGATTTTCAGTTTTCATTCAATATTTACTACGCAATCAACACTTCATTTTCATCAAGAAAACAACGATTTGTTTCAAATGTTATTCAACATAACAGAGATTCTTTTAATTTCGTTGGGTATGATGTTTTCAGAGCTAAGGTGTATGATTTTATGAGGCTTAGATTAAATGGAAACGGATCCATTTCTGATTCAGAGGACGGAAATGAATACATTAGGTACCTGCTGCTTAGCACATCAAGAAATGCCCCACTTTCACAGAGATTATGTTTTGCAAACAGCATAATAGATTTCTTTGAGGAGTAACCATGAAAACACTAAACAAAGCATTAATGGCGATCATCCCAATCGTGTTGTCTGTACCTGTAGCGGTTGTAATTGGCATCTCCGTGACCGATAAGGCGGAGGCGAGCCATTTCCTCCAATCGGAGTATGACTGTTTTTCTCTCAAAACGTTCCTTGACCTTCAATTCAATAACAAGGATGACGATAACTGCAATTATGTGTATAAGGACGACCGTGTCAAAAAGCATGACGATGAGTTGCTCGTACATACCCTTTTGTCCAACGCAGAGGCAACGATTGGCGAAACCAAATACGGCAAGAAGAGAAAGGGATACAAATCTACTGACGAGAAATACGGCGGTTTCTTCAGCGGTTACGGGAAGATGTGCCTCAGCATCTCGCTAGATTACAGGAACCTAGAGCTTAGGTATTCTCCAAAGCACCCCCTATTTAGCATGATCCAGGACGACTATTTCAAGTACTACGCTATAGACGAGTCTGTAGGAATTGAATACGT
>DCHU01000013.1:3808-5495 GCA_002314915.1 Caryophanales bacterium UBA1744 | reverse complement strand
GCCTTACGTTCGTCCGCTTAAAGGACAGAACTCCTGAAGAAGTCTTCGGGAAACTAAGAACACCTTGCTACGTCATCGACGAAGCGATGCTCAAATACGATGGCGAAATCATCAAGAAAATCAGTGATAGAACAGGTGCTAAGTTCCTTCTTGCCCAGAAGTGCTTCAGCAACTTCAATTTCTATCCAGTATTAGAACCATATCTCGCCGGCACCGAAGCATCAGGTCTATATGAGGCCCGCCTCGGCAAGGAAGAGATGCCAAATAAAGAAGTGCACACATTCTGTGGTGCCTTCAGAGAAGATGAATTCGATGAGGTATTAGAGTACTCTGACCACATCGTTTTCAACTCGGTTGGACAGCTTAAGAAGTTCGGCCCAAAAACCAAAGCCGCAGGCAAGAGTGTTGGCCTTAGATTAAACCCAGAATGTTCGACTCAGGTTGGACACGCAATCTATGATCCGTGTTCACCTGGTTCAAGACTCGGTGTCACAATCGATAGATTTGAGGAGATGGGAGAAGAGACAATCGCTCTCTTAGATGGAGTTCATTTCCACACGTTATGCCAGCAAAACTCCGATGATTTGGCAAAAACAGTCGCTGCTTTAGAGGAAAAATTCGGCAAATACCTCTCAAATCTCAAATGGATTAACTTCGGCGGTGGTCATCACGTATCCCGTGAAGACTACGATATTGAACTCTTGGTCAAAATCATTGAGCACGTTAGAGACACCTATAACGTTCAGGTTTATTTAGAGCCTGGAGAAGGAGTGGTCCTTAATGCCGGATACATGATTTCTAGAGTCTTAGATGTCTTCGATAACCATGACACTCACATCGCTATGTTAGACTGCTCAGCAGCCTGCCATATGCCAGACGTTATTGAATGCCCATATCTCCCACCTTTATATCAGGCAGACCTCCCAGGCTATTCATATAGAATAAGACTTGGTGGTCCAACATGCTTAGCGGGCGATAATATCGGTTACTACAACTTCGAGCACGCTCTAAAAGAGAATGACCTTCTCGTCTTCGGAGATATGGCCTTATATACAACCGTCAAGAACAACACGTTCAACGGTATGCCACTCCCAGCAATCTATGTCATGCATGATGACTACTCAATCGAACTCATAACCGAATTTGGATATAACGATTTCAAATACAGAGTTGGAAAAATCAAATAAGAGGCATTTATTTGCCTCTTTCTTTTATGAATAGAGTTAAATAATAATGTGCAGTATAATGCGCTTCAGAGGAATTTATATATGAAGAAATCAATTCTTAAATCTTACGCAAGATTAATCGTTAGAACTGGTGTCGCAGTTAAAAAGGGACAGTCAGTTCTCATCAAGACAAATGTATCAAATGAAGCATTCACAGCTTTAGTTGTTGAAGAGTGCTACAAGGCGGGTGCAACTAAAGTTGTTGTCGAGTGGGGATCAGAAGAGGTCGCAAAGGCAAACTTCAAGCATGGCAAAGAGAAATACTTAAGTGAACTCACTCCAATGCAGCTTGCTTCACAGCACTGGCAGAACGACAACCTCCCTTGCATGATCTGGCTCGATAATGATGACCCAGACGCATTCTCCGGATTGGATATGGAGAAAGTCGCAAGAGTCAGCCAGTCCATCAGAAGACAGATTTGGCCAATCAGAGTACTTAGAGAAAACAAGTATCAGTGGTG
>DCHU01000013.1:0-3739 GCA_002314915.1 Caryophanales bacterium UBA1744 | reverse complement strand
GTTGAAGCTTTATGGGAAGCAATCCTTAAATGTTCACGCGCACTAGACGGAAACGGCATTGCAAACTGGGAAGCTCACAACGAGAATTTCAAGAGCAAATTCGAGTACTTAAACTCATTAAATCTCCGCGAATTGCGCTACAAAGCGGGGAATGGCACGGATTTAACGGTGGGTTTAATTCCAAATATGACATTCTTGGGCGGTGGAGAGAATACACTAGGCGGAATCTTCTTCCAGCCAAATATTCCAAGTGAAGAAGTGTTTACAACTCCTATGAGAGGTGTTGCTGAAGGTATCGTTTACTCATCAAAGCCACTCTCATATAACGGCGTCTTAATCGAGGACTTCTCTGTTAGATTCCATGAAGGTAAAGCGGTTGAGGTTAAAGCGGCAAAAGGCGAGGAGGCACTTAAGAGCATTCTTTCTATTGATGAAGGCTCTGCCTACTTGGGTGAGTGCGCATTCGTTCCATTTGAATCTCCAATCAACCAGACCGGATTATTGTTCTACAACACATTATTCGATGAGAATGCTGCATGCCACCTTGCTCTAGGAAGAGGCTTCTCAAATCTCTATAAAGACTTTGAAAAATACACCGAGGAAGAACTTCAGTCGTTCGGCATCAATGATTCATCCTCACACGTTGACTTCATGATTGGAACTAGAGACATGTCCATCATCGGAATTGACGACAAGGGCGCTGAATATCCTATCTTCAAAGACGGAACTTGGGCTTTCTAACAAACAAAATGTTTGAGAAAATGGCGTGATAAACGCCTTTTTTCTTGCTCAAATCGATATATCGGTAAATATTGGTATTTTTTTATCGATTTACTTGCACCGGCATTTTTTGTTGTTACAATATCGGTTGTTTAGGAGGTCGAAATAATGTTCGATTATACAGGAAAAGTTGTTGCTATCACTGGTGCTTCATCAGGCTTAGGAAAGCAGATGGCAGAAGGATACGCAAAGTGCGGTGCTAACCTCGTCTTATTAGCAAGACGTGTCGAGAGACTCGAAGCATCAGCAAAGGAATGGGAAGCAAAATACGGCGTTAAGGTTCTCCCAGTCGCATGTGACGTCACAAGCGAAGAATCAATCGCTAACGCAGTTGCAGCAGTTAAGGCTACATTTGGCCACTGCGAAGTCATCGTCAACGATGCAGGCGGCGAAAAGGGAACAGGTACACCACTCGTTAACTTCGTCAGATCAGATTGGGACTTCACATTAGGTCTTGACCTTACATCAGTCTTCTCAGTCACAAAGGCATTCGTCAACTTAATGAAGGACGCAATGGCTGAAGGCAAGCAGACATATGGACGTGTCATCAACATCGCTTCAATCTATGGTTTAGTTGGAAACACAGCTATCCCAACAATCGCATACCACACAACAAAGGGTGGTGTCGTCAACTTCACACGTGGTGCTGCTTGTGAATTAGCTCCAATGGGAATCACAGTCAACGCAATCTGCCCAGGATACTTCTACACAGAGCTCACAACAGACACACTCAACACAGACTACTTCCAGGAATTCGCTAAGAGAACAGTTCCAGCACAGAGATATGGCCACGAAGGCGAACTCAACGCTGCAGCTATCTTCTTAGGATCAGAAGAAGCAAGCTATGTCACAGGTCAGGCAATCGCTGTTGACGGTGGCTACACATGCTGCTAATTCCCTTAAGGAACTAGAAAACAACAAACTAAAGGCGCCGTTATGGTGCCTTTTCTTTTGATTTGTCTAGTAAATAGTGAATATCAATACTTTCGAATTGATATTTTTCGCGTTTACATACGATAATAACAAAAAAGAGGTACTCGATATGGCTGATATTTTTAAACAGATTGGCGATTACGTATCCGACTACGGATATAAGATTCTTTTCATCCTTTGCATTGCTATTGCAGGCTTTGCGATAACATGGCTTTTATCATTCTTGATTAAGAAGATTCTTCTTAAGACCAGAATTGACGGAGCTATCATTTCCTTCATCACCGCTTTATTCAAGATCGCGATGATAGTGCTCATCGTCTTGGTGTGCGCATCAATCCTTGAGTTATCAACTTCAGGGCTCATCGTTTCATTATCAACTGTTGCACTTGCTGTTGGTCTCGCTTTAAAAGATTCAGTCAGCAATCTCGCTAACGGCATCTTGATCATCGTTAACAAACCATTCAGAAGAGGCGACTATGCATCAATCAACGGAATTGAGGGCAAGGTTCATTCAATCAAACTCATGACAACCGAGCTCATCACATTTGACAATGTAAAGATTGTTCTTCCAAACAACACCGTCTTCAACGGAAACATCATCAACTACACTGCTTTAGCAGTCAGACGTGTTGATATGAAGTTTGGAGTGGCATATGGCTCCGATATGAACAAAGTAGAGGCCGTCTTGCGTGATGTTGCAAATGATCATCCAAAAGTCCTCAAATCGCTTAAAAACCTTGTGTTCATGGAATCCCATGACTCAAGCCAGATCACATATTCAATGAAAGTCTGGTGCAACAACTCAGACTACTGGAATGTCTTGTGCTCAATGCCTCGTATGGTTTATGACGCATTCGAGAAAGAGGGAATCGAAATCCCATTCAATCAGTTGGATATTCACATCGACAAGGAGTAATTATGAAGAAAGTATTAACAGCACTTTCGGCATTGATGTTCCTGGGAATAGCTACCTCGATTGTTCCTAGCGTTACAACTCCAGTCGTTGCACATGCCGAAGAAGAAGTCTCAGAAGAGATTGTTCCTACTTACACAGATACTGTGGAGTATTTTACAACAACAAGACTTTACGATAGACAGTGGACCAAATACGCTGTCACGCCAGTAAAGCACTTCTCTGCCCCAGCCGGTTACTACCTCAAGTTAACAATGAGTGATGAACAGGCTGACTTTATCCTCAATGAAATGAAGAAGCTCAGCACTGATTTTGAGATGCTTGGCGTCGTTATTGAAAGACGCGTTAACGGACCTCTTATCTACGCTGGTTCAGAATGGACATGGTCCGCAAACGATGATGATTCGTTCAAGGCCTTCATCAAAGAGAAGGTTGAGTCGATGGTTGTTTTAGACATGGGTTCCTCAACCAAGAGTTTCATCGGTGGCGGTAGAGTGTCCATCAACCTCAACGATGAATTCGTCCTCGCTTTCGACTTAGAGGATATGGAGATGACTCCATACCAGGATGGCGACTTAATCACGCTTCAGCCTAATTACTACAATGACTTCAATTCAGGTGAGAGCAGAATCAATCTTTTCTGCCGAGTTGAAGATGATTTATTCAATAGAGAATATGGACTCCCAACAGATGGCGCTTCATGGAATGAATGGCATTCCGGATTCGTGAATGGAGAATACTATAACGGTGCAGGCTGGGATGACATTTATACGATCGAATTCGTTGCAGATGGCGTGTCTTTAGGCAAAGTTGGTTCAACTTACACACTCGGATATGAGGTTGCCTATGACATTGAAATTGAAGAATTCCCAACGGAATCGCTCAATATTCAGGCAGTAGTTCGATTCACATCAGGTGGAGTGGAATACACATATAAATCAAAACCAATGAGCTTTGCTCAGGAAGATAGACAACTATTCCTTGATGGATATAACAACAGAACCACTGTTGGTGTTGGAGTAGACCACACATATCAAGTCAGCGTTCCAAAGACGGTTGAGCCTGAATCAAGCTATATGCTGAGAGGATACTACAAAGACGCTGATGGAGACA
>DCHU01000080.1:1193-4683 GCA_002314915.1 Caryophanales bacterium UBA1744 | reverse complement strand
GCTTTTCCGCAAGATGCCGCCACTGCGATTAAGGCGAGAAGCATTCCGCCTCTTAATAAATCCTTAGAGTTATTCTTCATAATGACTCCTTATTTCGTCGTTAATATATCACCTTACGTAGTTATTCGATAATAAAATATCGAATTAATAGATAAGACGCCTAAAACAGTACGGTTAATGAGCCGTTGCAAACGAAAAGGGCGCCTTCTGGGCACCCTATTCATTATTTGTCGTTCGCCCTCAAGAACGAACTTATTTGTCTTAGTGATATTTCACACTGCTTGTATTCAACCTTCTCATAAAGTAATGGGTAGGTTGTTTTGTTGTAATCTTTTTTAAAGGACTTCTCATCTAGAAATCCATTTATGATGCTCGATAGCGTTATTTCCTCTTTAGCTGAAGGACACACAGGAGAGCAACATCGCAATCGCCTAACGCTCTCGAACAGATCGATTAGTTTGTCGTCAAACTTAATTAGGCTAATTATTCTGTCTATATCGTAGATATGTCTCGAGTTCCTGTCAGTCTTGCCCAGTAGATAATAATCACACAACGCGAACACTTTATCTACAAGAGTTCTATCCAAGGTCTGGACATTAACCTTAAATGGTTCCAAGCCATATTCTTGAACAAGGTCTTCCCTGCCAATCTTTGACAGGTATTCTCCAATAAAGGTTTGCACTTCTTTTTGCTCCGTCGGGAACGACTGAGTTTGATTAGCGAGTTCAACAATAACCGTTGGCTTTAAAGAATCTGTTTGCCATTTAGTCGGATAAGGAATGTTGAATCTGTTGAAGTTCCTGCCGCTCCTTATCGATTCTGGATTAAGCAGTTCAAGACCCAAACCATCAATTGAATCACGTATATATCCAATCAAGGCCTTTCGTCGGCTTCTTGTGACGTTCTCGTCGGAATAAGATATATCGATATCCTCCGAAAACCTTTTGATGATGCGATGGCACTTCGACAGCGACGTCCCACCTTTAAACACGAATTTTTGATCGCATTGGACAATCCCTTTTAGAACGGAGATGATCCAATAATCCTTTTCCACCAGAGCCTCGTGTATGTTTAACTCTCGGTGAGTTCTTGTGATGGCCTCTTTAAACAGGTCATCGTTTTCATGCAATAGCAATAGCTATTTCTCCTTTCTCAACCTTCATTCTCGTATCCGGACCATAAAGCGGCAAATACGTCATTAGGTTGCTGTACCCGACAACGTTCTTTGCGTAATCCGCTAATTTTTGGCGGTTGGCTTCCACTTCTTCAAGTGATAACAGATGAAACAAATCCAAGAATTGAAGTGTTCTCCAGTTTTCGCATGTTATTACTGTTTTTGGTTTTCTAATGATCGCCTGCATTTCACCAATCATGTACTTCCCTTTTTTGCAGGAGGTTTTGTTGGTCGTTATTTCAAGAGTCATTGGAACCTGCTGCGACAACCCGAACATGTTCAAGAAATTCAACCCAGATATGTATCCGTAGACATTAACATCCTCATAACCCGGATTAGCGCATCCATCTCGAATATATTTCTTTTCCACTATCTCCTCGAATCCCAATCCGTTGTCGGGCAATAATGAACTTGGGTTAGAGAAGTAGTAAACACCATTGGCCTCCCTCTTTATCTCCCCATTTTTACAAGCACGGTAAAGATCCTGCTTAATCGCAGTCTTGCTCTTTCTCCCAATCCTAATGTCCTTTAGGAATATCGGAGTGTCGTAACCATAGGTTTTCTTGAGGTATTCAATCGTATTCATCACACAAATTATACCATTAAAACAAGTTTGTTCAACTTTTGTAACATATTAATTTATATACCAAAGGTATATTTTAGTAACATATATAATCTATATGTATATAAATTAATACCACAATATCTATTACTTCCTTTTGGATAATTCTAATTCTTTAAACGCTTTGTCTCTTCTGAGGAACAATGCCTTGAAGATGCGGCCGATTATCAATAATGGGATGAAGATAATCGTATAAGCGAAGAATGGGTGTATTGTCTTGCACCACTTCCATCCAGGGAATAATCGATGCCAGATGAATTTGATTCTAGAACCATTCGCCTGCTCCATGCTGTGCTCAACTGAGTTCTCTAACGTTCCATATGTTCCAGAACCGAGAATGTAGTTTAGCAATTTATCTTGGTCTTCATTTAGCTCCAGCGTTTCTTTGCCGAATACTGCGTCTGCAAGCTCTCTAGATTTAACCTCAAACCAGGTTATCTCCATTATGTCCAATTCTTTTGCGATGTATTCGCGGTCAAGGACATCACCTTTAACTTTGTTATACCAATACAAGTCCATAAGGTATCTAAGGCCGTTTCCGGAGCCTTGGAAATGCTTGTAGGCATGCACTATTTCGTAGACATAGAAATCGTTATCGCTCAAATGATAAGCGTATTCCTTACCCTCATCCTTTATGAGGAGGTCCTTGAGATTCTTCTCGTAATATTTGAACGCCAAATCGGTTCTATGGTCTTCAGGGACAAGGGTTCTATGCATCTCAAAGTTATAGAACGGCACCTTCATGAAGGTGTCGTGATGGCATTCGTTCACTGATTCGATTTCATATCCCCTATCTTTGAAGATTGAAATCATCTCTTTCTGCTTCTTGCCGTCATACCAGATGTCATTGTCCGCGAACTCTCTCATGCCAGGCTCTGGATATAGAGGATTCATAAGTATTCCCTTTAATGGGAGATAGGCGATGCCAGCACTCTCCATCTTTTGAAGTATCTGAGCCCTTTCGACATCGAATCCAAGGGATTTACGGATTGAGGTCATCTTATGGCTCAAAAAGGCTGTTTGAACGTCTTTTGAGAGGTTTTTGAAGTATTCTGTTGGTTCTAGACCGCTGGTGACGATAGATAAAAGACTATGAGCTTTAGCAAGCTTATAGATTGCTTTGATATCGGTATCCTCAGGTATGGCCAAAGGAGTCTTGTTCAAGACTGACTTGATGATATCGATTATGGTCTGGTAATTCTTATCGATCATAACTTGATAGTCTTTGTGGCATATGCCTCTGACTCACCTTTGTGGCTGACCATGATGATGGTCTTGTTGAGTGACTTGAGGTTGGTTAATACCTTGTTTGCGGTTTCCTCATCTAAAGCGGATGTGCATTCATCAAGGATGAGGACATCTCTGTTAGAGAGTATCGCTCTAGCGATTGATAGTCTCTGACCTTCCCCTTCTGATAAGCCATTGCCTAAATCGTGGAGTTTGGTGTTGATGCCTTCTTTTAGGGAATCCACTTTATCTCTGAGGGATACAAGTTCTAATGCGTTGAGTATCTCTTCATCAGTTGGGGTTGAGAACAATGTGAGGTTCTCTTTGATTGTGGTTGGTAATAGATAGTTACCTTGTGGCACATAGGCAAAGAGTCCATCGATTGTAGATGATGGTTTGCCGTCTATTGTGATTGCGCCTTCTTTAGGTTCATACGCACCCATGATGAGTTTTAAGAGGGTTGTCTT
>DCHU01000080.1:0-1160 GCA_002314915.1 Caryophanales bacterium UBA1744 | reverse complement strand
CACCTTGAGTGATTGTGGATGATAAATTAGAGATGATGTTCTCGTCGGTATAGCCGAATGAAACATTATCCAATGTGATTGTTGTTGTAGATGAGACCACTTCTCTATTTGTGTCACCTTCCACTTCATATTCCATGATTCTCTCAAGGGAACCGAGTGTCTGATAGTACTTAGGGAGTAATCCTGATAATGAGGAGAACGGTCCTTCAATCTGAGAGATTAACTGAATCATGACGAGGAGGTCTCCATAGCCTGTGGTACCACTGCTCTTAGCGATGAGGACTGAGGCATAGATGATAGCGCCTAAGTAGCTGAGTCTCATGAAGAATGTGAAACCGGTGTTGATGAAGATTGAGAATCTAGCAAATCTCACTTTAGCGGTCGCGTACTTATCCTGGATTGAGTCACACTGCTCAGAGATTTTGTCGGATCTTGAGAATAACTTGAGCAAGAAGGCGTTGTTGATGGAGTCTTTGTAGAATGAAAGAACTTCACCTTCTTGTTCCTGCTGGTCTTTGTGGAGTGACTTGGAACGAGGTCTTAAGATTCTAGATACGCCATATGCAACAAAGCCTAAGCCAAGCAAAACAAGCGCAAAAATCCAGTTAACATAGCAGAGAACTGCAAAAGATAAGAGGATCCTGAATGATAATGAGACAAAGTTAGGGATATAGGTGATGACTCCATCTGCGATGACTTTGGAGTCTGAGGTGATTCTATTTAACCAATCGCCACCCGATTTGGAGTCGATTGTGGAATATGAGTTCTTGAGGAATGATGTGAAGGTCTCTTTGCGGACTTTATTCTCTAGTTTTGCTTTAGCATCTGCGTAATAGAAATTGAGTCCTAGTTTGATAGCCACTTCTAAAAGGATGCAGCCACCCATTGCGATTGCAAACCATTTGAAGGCGTCATTGCCGATGTTGTTGAGCAAGAACTTGGATAATAGAGCGAATGCTACGATGACTAAAGATGAAAGGCAGCTTAAAAGGGATAAGGTGATGAGTGTTCCCTTATTCTCGTTTACAAGTTTCCAGTATCTCTTCTTCTCGTTCATTTCTTCCTCGATAGTTTACGCTTAATACGGGCTGGAAGCGATTTGAAAAATAGCTTAGTCGCTCTCCAGGCGAAATAGTCGCATGTCTTGTGGACGTATTTCA
>DCHU01000022.1:378-5253 GCA_002314915.1 Caryophanales bacterium UBA1744 | reverse complement strand
CAACTTTTCGTCCGCAGCCCCTACACACATATAAGAAGCATAGGTTTGATACAGTGTGTCAGACCTTTTTTCTTTGGCAGAAAACTGATATGAATATGTTATTTCATTATCCTGTTGCTTCTAATGTGATTGTGGCGTAATTTGAATTACAAGATTGGATTTTGCCGCGTCCGGAAAGGAGGAACGATATGAAGAAAACGGTACCGTTGTTTTTAATGTTAAATGTGTTTTGCCTATCGTCATGCGTTCCAAAATATCAGGAAAACGATTCCTCAATCAGCGAAGATATAATCGATAGTTCCGAGCAGGCAAACCCTTCTGACAAACTGGTGATAAATACCTCAGGGAAAAAGCTTTCGGATAAGTCCTTTGCTCTATCAGTTTCCAACGTTAAGTCATCGAAGAGGACGTTTGATTACTCAGCCAAAGAATACAAATACCTACCAAATACGTCATATCTGCAAACAAGCGATACCGAGCAATTCCTCACGTTGCTAGAAGATATTTCGCAGGAAGAAACATATGCAAATGATGGATTCACATTTTTCATGGATGGGAGGAAGTCAACTTACCTCAAATCCGATCATCTTGTAAATCACTGTGTCACAACGAGCGATGAAGAAGTTGTAAGTACTTCATTCGTTGTAAGCGATGTGAGTACATGTTCCTTCAAAGCCCCTTCCGGAGAGCGTTATGACGCCAGACTCTCCATTGGCAGTCTAAAAATCAGCAACAACGTATGGAACGTCTTGCCGGAGAAACATAAAGTTAATATTCCGCCGCTTTATGTCGATTTTGATGGATCGCGTTTCCTTGAACAAAGCTACATTGATAGTTATTTGATTAATAAATCAACATCAAAAGGAATTGAATCGTCTATCAAAGCGACAATCCCTCTTAAATACAAAGTTGTTGCAGACGAAAACCCTTATGCAGAATACATGAGCAGTCATGGTTTATTGAATGACGATGGCTCATATACTTGGGGAGGCATATTCATAGATATTCAGTATCCATACACCAAGGATGGTGATGGAACAATACATTTTGCCAATCCGATGAGCGAACTTGATTCAGATTTGGCATTCGGGCAATTGCTTAATGAATGCTTACCAACCATGTCAGTGTTCGATTATGAGTTAACTCATAAAACAATGATGGATAAATACTCACAAACCGCAATCGATTCATTGAAATAAAAAGAAAAGAAGGCCTCCTCGCGGATGCCTTCCTTTTTATTTGCCTTAGTTGACGCTGAGGACGATGTGTCCAGCAGTTGCGCTCATCGACCAGTAATCCTGGTTGAATCCAAGATATGTGAAGTAGATATACTCATTTGTCATCATGTCTGATTCAAGGACGGTGACGCCATAATTGGTGTTGTACTCCTCGAACATGCCATAACACTGTGAGACGATGCAGTCTGCATTGCCTGCGTAGTAACCGATGATTGGTGAGCAGTTCTTCTGTGCTGTCATGACCTCTGCAGACTCCATTGCGTAATAGAGTTTACCAATGCTGACACATCTAGAGATTCTTGTCTTACCGGTTCCGGTTTCTCCGCCGAGGATACCACCACAGTACTTGTTAGCCTTGATTGTTCCAGCGAAGACGCAGTTGCGGATCTCTAAGCTATCCTTTGCGTTTCTGTCATCGTTTCTACCGACGATACCACCGTTGTATTCCCACTTGGTGATCTGATCGCCGATGTTTGCATCGACATAGCAATCTTTGATTGAGACGATGCTGTAGTTAGATGATGAGCTTGCCTGGATGAAGCCGATGATGCCGCCTGCACGTGTTGAGAGAATCGATGTGTTTTCGACCTTTACACGGCTGATTTCAGCAACTGTTAATCCATCATCGGTCTGAGAGATTAATTGTCCGATAAAGCCGCATCTCTGAGCTGACTTGATTGTTGAATCATAGACACCGACGTTATCGACATATCCACCGTACATCTGAGCGATGATACCGGTCTTCTGTCCGCTGTCAGTGATGCTGATGTTGGAGAAGTTGACGTTCTCGATTGTTCCGCCCTTAACGTTGCGGAAGATACCGACTGTACCACTTCCAGTTAATGTGACGTTCTTAATGGTGTGGCCCATACCGTTGAAGAGGCCAACCCAGTTATTTGCTGATGTTGTGAGTGTTCCACCACAGTCGATATCAGCGGTTAAGCGATAGATTGTGTGGCTGTCATTAGTTGCAAGGACTGCTTCAAGTTCTGCTTTTGTTGCGATGTCATTTGTCTTGACCTCGACTTTGCGGATAGTTGAAGTAACTGCTCCTGATGCATTTGTGAGGACGTAGTAGACATCGTATCCCGCTGAGTTGTCATGTGCGACTTTTGCGGAGATGACTGTGTCACGGAAGTCATATGATTCACCGTTTGCGAGGATTTCCTCGTTAGTTGGTGCATCTGCTCCGCTCTCTTTTGTGAGGACACGTAAGCTTCCTGTTGGGTTTGTGAGAGGTCCGGAGATGATGAATCCGTCTTTTGAGACTGTGAGGACTTCGCTTGAAACGCCGTCAGCATTCTTCATGAAGTCGACTTCTGCACGGGTTGATGCGACATAAACCTTATAGGTTGATGTTGCCTTATCACCACTTGCAAGAGATGCGGTCACCTTGACGGTGAAGATACCAGCTCTAGATGTTGTGATACCCTTAACAGCAACTGCTCTTGAATTTCCGTCTGGCTGATATGTGTATTCTCTTGTGAGTGTGTACTGGCTTGCGTCAAGTGGTCTAGCATCGTTATATGAACCGTTTGCAACGACGACTGCAGGCTCATTTACGAGAGCGTACTGGTCGACGATCATACGACCATCGACGACGCCTTCAACCTGGATAGCGCCGATTGATGGGATATCCTTCTTGACAACGACGTCAAATGTCTTTGTTGCGGACTTTCCACCATAGGTGAGCGTTGCGGTTAATGTTGCTGTAACGTCAGCATCAGTTGGTCTATTGACTCTGATATTAATACGAGTTGCCTTTGAAACTGTTGTTTCGACATCAGTTCCAACAACAAGTGCATCAGATGATGATGACCATTCAACCTTAACGCCATTGATATCTGTGACAGCGTTGAAGTTCTGGTATGTGTTCTTTGCGTCTGTTGGGATATAAAGGATTTCTTTTGCTGCAACAAGGATTGCTTCTTCACTTGATGCTGCTTCATTTAAGAATGAATAATCTGGGTGAGCATAATCGCCCCATGTAGCTTTGGATAAATCAGCACCGATCTCTTTGCCTGAGATGAATGCTCCACGGTCGTTGATCTTGAGGATGTCGCCCATGTTGACCGACTTATCTGAGTTACGTAATTCGCTGTGGAGGGTTGTCTTCTTTCCTAATGATGCTGAAGGAAGGGCTGCGAATGTTGATGATGCAGCTGGAGATGCAATCTTTGTTCCAGCCTTATTTGATAATCTTGAATCAGCATCAATTGCATCCTCAATCTTCATCGAGTTGCTTGCATCCTTAACAAGGATGGAATCTGCTGCAGAACCACGATATGCGTCAGCGGTTAATGCGGTTGAACCGTTGTTGATTGAGAGGATGTTGCGGATGTTGTTGTAAGAATATGTCTGACGAGCGAGGTCGATGTTTCCGAATGTATCCCCTGCTGCTGCATATTTGATGTTTCCGTATTCTGCTGATGTAGGGTCGATTTCAACTGTTGCACCGTTGTTGTAGGATGTGACTCCATCAACTGAGATGACGCCTGGGTTGGAGTTGTCGGTGACACCGTGCATGCGGTTGTTGAATGCCAAGCAGTTCTTGAGTTCAACTTCGCCTTCCATGACAGAGCCACCAAGCTTGAATCCGTTACCGTCACCGTCTCTAGTTAAGAGAGAATCGGTGTTGTCTTCGTTGTAGATTGGGTCATACTTGCTGAACTTAGCGTTGAATGTTGACTGTGGCTCAGCAATCATGCCGTTATCGAACGCGACACAGTTATAGATCGTGACTGAACCGATGGTTCCGGAATCTGCCTTAGCGTAAAGGTCCCATCCGTCGTCTGAGTTACGGTAAGCGATACATCCATCAAAGATGTTTCCGTATCCGACTGTTAATTTTGCCGCGAATCCGTCAGCGTTTTCGCCGTAGGTTTCGTTATCGTAGTTGTTATAGGATGTGCAGTTCTTGATGAGGTTGTAGCTTGGCCACTGATCAATGCGGTTTAATTCGCCGTTTGATCTACCGAGCTGAAGTCCTGAGTCGCGGTTGTCATAGAATTCGCAGTCTTCAACTACGTTATATGAACCACCGATGTAGAGACCGTTATCGCCCGCGCCTCTTACATCAATCTGATACCAATAGAGAAATGAGCCATCGAGCTGGACGCCTCTATTGAGTGATGAGAATGGGAGATCATAGAAGGAGAGAGTGACTTTACCCTCTTTTGTTGGGTCCTTCATGAATGTGATGTAGTTATCGTGAGTACCTGATGCATACACTCTAGTAGCGTTGACCATTGTGTAGTCACCTGGTTCGAAGTAGACGGTGTCTCCAGCCTTAAGAACTTCTTCTGACTTGTTGAGGACACGGCCTGCTGAGTATGGTTTTTCCTGTGTGCCTTCACCATAGTATTCACCAGTAGGTGAAACATAGATGATGCGGCCACCTTCTTTGCGAACTGGGGTTGGAGCCTGAATTCTTGCTCCAGTGGCAGTTTCGCGGATAGGTTTATTCTTTTTAGCGCTCTGTGGTGCGATTGCGATGGCTGCGCAGATAGCGACGCCCGATAATCCTAAGACGATTGCGGATTTTTGAATCATATTTCTTTTCATTTTCTGTTCCTCCAATCCTTTATTCGATTATTGTTGTGTCGATTTCGACACCATAGACGTTGCATGCCTTTTC
>DCHU01000022.1:0-358 GCA_002314915.1 Caryophanales bacterium UBA1744 | reverse complement strand
CCGAAGACATAGTAGGTTCCAGCCTGGATTGTGACTTCCATCTGGGCCACGTCTGAGCCTGATGCTGGGGTTGCTGTTCCTTCGATGATGGTTCCTGTCGAGTCGTATAAGGCCAGGCTTCTGATTTCCTTGCTGCTGCCCGTCTTGAGCCATGTTCTGAATGTGGATTCACGTGCAACCACGATCTTGAGCGATTTGTATGTCGTGCTTCCCGCGCCGCCGAGCTTGACCCTGTGGGTGAAGCTGTGGTCGCCGTAGGAGCAGCTGTTTCCGTCGATGTCGACTGTCTTGTCTGTTGTTGCAAGGACTGAAACATAGTTTCCGTTCTCCTCGTCGCTGATGAAGAATGTCTCCTCCG
>DCHU01000030.1 GCA_002314915.1 Caryophanales bacterium UBA1744 | reverse complement strand
TTGCACTTAACATTACAATTTACCGCATGAAAAAAGCCCAGCTTTCGCCAGGCTAATTTTCTGAGTGGTGCCGACCACCGGAATCGAACCAGCAACCTACGCATTACAAGTGCGTTGCTCTGCCAATTGAGCTAGGTCGGCAATTTGGTGGGTGTTACGGGTTTCGAACCTGTGACCTCTTCCGTGTGAAGGAAGCGCTCTCCCACTGAGCTAAACACCCAAGGGGGTTCTCTCGTAGAACACCGCAATTATACAACGTTTGATTTCGACCAAACATTATATTTTAAGTTGGTGGGCCTTAATGGGCTCGAACCATCGACCTTGCGCTTATCAAGCGCACGCTCTAACCATCTGAGCTAAAGGCCCACACCGCACCGAAGTGCTTTAATAATATACAACTATGATATTTGTGTAGCAAGTAGAAATATCACTATTTTCTTAATTATTTACATACGCACGCGCGTTGAACCCGCGAAATTTGACATGAAACTGTAAATCATATAGAGTTTTAACGTCAAGTTTGAACACAAAGGAATCATATATGCTTACATTTTTCACAGATACCGACTGCGACATCACTCCTGCTGTTGCCAAAGAATATGGTATCAAACTTATTTCTATGCCTTACACAATCGATGGCAAAGAAACATTCCCTTATGTTGATTTTGAGGAATTTGAGCCAGAGCCATTCTACGACTTATTAAGAAAAGGCGTTATTCCACAGACATCTGCATTAAGCCCAGAGTCATACATCCACAAATTTGAGCCTGAATTCGCTGCTGGAAACGATGTCTTATATGTACACTTCTCCGAATCAATGTCCGGTACATACAATGCGATGTACTTAGCTGTCAAAGAACTCGAGGAGAAGTATCCAGAAAGAAAGTTCTATCACTTCGATACCAAAGGTATCACCCTTGTCTCACGTGTACAGGTCTTAGCAGCCGCTAAGATGTATAAAGAAGGCGCTACAATTGAAGAGATTCTCAAGAAACTTGAAGAAGATGTCTTCCACTGGGCAGTCTACTTCTATGCCGATAACTTAAAGTTCTTCGGCAAGTCAGGTCGCGTCTCAGGAATCACAGCATTCATGGGTAACATCATCGGCATTAAGCCAATCATCTACATGTCAAAAGAAGGCAAGATGGAATCAATAGACAAGGCAACAGGCAGAAAGAAAGCAATCGAGAAACTTCTCAGCCACGTTGAAGCTATCGGAGATGAAGTTGAGAAGTATGAAATCACAGTCGCATCAACTGGATGCAGAGAATTAGCAGGCATCATCGTTGATAAGCTTAAAGAGAAATATGGTCAGGATATCGATGTAAAGATCATCGACATCAACCCTACAATCGGTTCCCACTGCGGACCTGATTGCACAGGCATCTGCTTCCACGCAAAGGAGAGATAACGATGAGTTTTTCAGAACAGTCATTGCCAGAACAGTATCGTCCATTAAGCCCTTGGGCTTACTTCGGATTATCCATTCTGTTTAGCATTCCAGTTTTAGGCTTTATCTTCCTTATCATCTTTTCCATCAGCAACGGAAACATCAACAGACGCAACTTCGCTAGATCTTACTGGTGTGTCCTCGTCATCGCAGTTGTCGCATTCGTCATCATGCTTATATTTGGCGGTGGCATAGCTGGAATCACAGCTATAATCGGTGGAGCGTTTGGCGGACAAACAACACAAAAATAAGAAGTTCGTTAAGGACTTCTTTTTTATTACCAACGTGTGTTAAAGTAAGGGCAGTTATGAGCCTCAGTAAGAAAACCACGCGTTGGATGGATAAGCACAACATAACAAGGCAGGATGAAAAAACCGTTGTCGTTACAGGAGCCAATTCTGGAATTGGTTTTAAGATTGCTGAAACCATGGTTTATCTCGGCGCAACAGTCATCATGGCGTGCAGGAATTTATCCAAAGCTGAATCCGCTAAGAGAGCTTTATTAGATGAGTATCCAAACGCCAACATCCATGTGATTGAACTGGATATAGCATCCCTCAATTCAATTGATAGGTTTGTCGAAACAATCTCAAACAACAAGATAAATATCGATGTATTCGTGAATAATGCAGGTATATTCCATCATAAAGGCGAAGTGACATCGGATGGTTTTGAAGCGGTGTTGGGCACCAACTTTATCGGTACATACTATATTTGTGAAAAGTTGTTTCCTTACCTTGAAACGTTAGGACATCCCGTTACTTTAATTAACACCATCTCATTGGCCCATAGATTCGGGAAGATAGATTTCAACGACTTCTACTATTCAAAACACTATGGAAACTTCAAAGTCTATGCTAGATCAAAGGTGGCTTTAGCTAAATATACTTACAGCCTGGCAACAAGTAGACAAAACTCAAACGTTACAGTCTTGATGAATCACCCAGGTATATCAATGACCCCTATTGCTCTACAATCATTTGGGAAAATGATATACACAATAGGCGGGGCTCTAAAATGGATGTTTAATTCTCCAGAGAAGTCATCACTGTCAGTATCCCTAATTATGAGTAAGCACTTCGATGCAGGTTCCATTATTGGCCCAAATGTGTTGGTGAACGGATGGGGTTACCCAAGAAAGAACAGAATACGTAAGAGAGTGAAGACTGGAGGCGAAGAACTAAAAGAATTTGCTGAAGTCGAAATCTCGCGCGTACGCAATAAATAAAAGAAGGCTCGCACGCTTGAAGTGAACCCATTATGTTGGACAACTAACTGGAGGGGTTTTTATAAAACAAAAGAAAAAGCCCAGCATAGCTGAGCTTGTATTCCTGTTGAGTAAACGAATTAACGCTTGCTGAACTGTGGAGCACGTCTTGCGCCCTTGAGACCGTATTTCTTACGCTCTTTAGCGCGGCTGTTACGTGTTAACATACCAGCAACTTTTAATGTGCTTCTGTCTTCGCCTGCTTCGAGAAGTGCGCGAGCAAGTCCTAAACGGATTGCTTCTGCCTGGCCTGTGAAGCCGCCACCATTTGTGAATGCTTCGACATCATACTTGCCTTCTGAACCTGTGAGAGCTAAAGGCTGCTTGAGGTTCTGGACAAGAGTTGCATATGGCATGTACTCTGTGACTTCTCTGCCATTGACTGTGATCTTGCCTGAGCCTGCTGTGACGTAAACACGAGCGACTGATGCTTTTCTGCGGCCTGTGCCGTAATACTTTGTTTCTGCCATTGTGTTTAAATCTCCTTATTTCTTGAGGCTGAGAGCGACTGGCTTCTGAGCTTCCTGCTCATGCTTGTCGTCTGCATAGACGAAGAGCTTCTTGAGCATCTGACGTCCGAGAGGGCCTTTTGGTAACATTCCCCAAACTGCTCTTTCGACCATTTCACATGGATACTCTCTCTTCATGACGCCTGCTGAACGGGTTCTTAAACCACCGTTGTAACCAGAGACGTTGTAGTAATTCTTCTTGTGCTCAGCATCACCTGTGAGCTTGACTTTGGATGCGTTAATGATGATAACGCAGTCGCCTGTATCCTGGTTTGGAGTATAAGTTGGCTTATTCTTGCCCATGAGGATCTGTGCGACGTTAGATGCTAAACGGCCGAGTGCGATGTCTGATGCATCGACGACATACCAAGCACGCTTAACTTCAGCTGGCTTTGCCATTGTTGTTTGACGCTGCATAATTTCTTTTCCTTCTTCCTAGTCTTGTGACTATCTTTTTCTGTGATTCAACTTTACCGGGGTTTCCTCTTTCAAAAGTAGTGCCGAGTGAAATTATCCATACCTTAAGGTATCTTGTCAAAGGAATTTTTATAAAGATTAATAATCTTGTGCAAATCGTATCAAAAACCATCAAAGTAAGCGGTTTTTCTACTAAATTCATTCTCTTTGGTTAAAATAGACCTGTTAGGACAAGAATATTATGGAATTAGCAAAAGACATAATCCTCTTATTGGTCGGACTCACCGTCTTCATGGTCGGTATGGAAATGATGTCCGCCGGAATGAAGAAAGTAGCGGGAAAAGGTTTAAGAGGTCTTTTCAAAAAAATCGGAAACAACAAATTAGCTGGTTATGGAATCGGTATGTCAGTTACCGCAATAATCCAGTCATCATCGGCAACTTCTGTCATGGTCATCGGCTTCTTAAATGCAGGCATCATGACATTATTGCAGGGTATATGCATTATGCTTGGAGCGTATGTCGGTACATCCGCAACGGGCTTGATCGTATCTTTATCCACTCTTGGAGGAGCGGGATCGTTCAAGTTATCCGCATTCTTAATCGGATTCGCATTTATCGGTTTGGTCATGACCTTCTTCAAGAAGCCTTTGGTCAAGAACCTAGGCACACTTCTTTCAGGATTGGGACTCTTGTTCTTCGGTCTTGAAACAATGTCCGGAGTCTTCACTGCAGGATCTCAAGTTTATGACTTCTTCAGTAACTTATTTTCCACTGTCCAATTCCCATTATTGCTCGTATTAATCGGTGCCATTTTCACCGCAATTGTTCAGTCATCATCGGCAACTTCCGGTATCGTCATCATGCTTGTTGCAAGTGGAGCAATCAGCAACTTTACATCCGGTTTGTACTTGGTAATTGGCGCAACAGTTGGCGCTTGCGTCATCACTGTTATCGCCTCATTAAGTGGCAACGTTAATTCAAAGAGAATGTCCATTTCTTGTATGATCGCAAGAATTGTTATGGCACTCCTTGGAACCTCCATTATTTGGATTGTGGTTGCAAGTGTCGGTGGCACTACAGTAAGTAACGCAATTCTCGGTGCATTTGATAACCAGTCAGGTTTAGCTCTCGCTGTATGCAACGTAATATATAACCTCATCGTGACATTAATCGCTATTCCATTCGCTGGCTTAATTGCCAAGATGGGCGAAGTTCTCATTAAAGATACAAGTTCAATTAAGAAAGATAGAGCTGTTCAGTTCATCGATGACAAGATGCTCGGCGAACCTGCAATTGCCAAGATGCAGGCCAAGAAAGAAATCATGGGCATGATGGATTTGGCATTTGAAAACCTTAAGAGAGGCTATAAGCGAATCACCACTCAAGATAAATCGGAAGATAAGATTCTCGTCGATACAGAAGAGAGAATCGACAACATCAATGAAAAGCTCACTCCATACCTGATTAAATTAACCGGGGTCCTTGATGGAGATGAAAGCAAGCGAGTCGGTTCATGGTTCCACGTTATTAATGACGTTGAGCGTATTGGTGACCACGCAAACAACTTCTATGAGATGGCTCTAGAAATGGAAGAGAATGATTTAAAGTTCTCTGAAAAGGCGGTTGGAGAATTCAACCAAATGTTCGATGTCATCGAGAAGATGGTTGCGATTGTACCAGAAATCTTCGATGAAAAAGACACATCTCATCTCCATGAATTGCATCTCCTTGAAGACGAGACAGACAGACTTAAAAAAGAATTGAGCACTGCACATTACGATCGTATGAAAGAGGGAAGTTGCAAAGTTGTCCTTTCACCTTATTACACCTCATTGTTATCCAATTTGGAGCGTGTTGCTGACCACTTAGTCAACGTCGGTTACTCAATCATCGATCCAACCGGACACGACACAGAAGAATGAACTAGATGGCCAAGCGCCATCTTTTTTATGAATAGAAAAGATATAGAGAAAGCGTTTTCTTCTTTAAGAAAAGAATACAGTCCTATATATTTAATTATCGGGCTAGACAGCTTCCAAGAGGTCTAATTATGAATACTATTTTTAATAGAGTTGAACTCGACAACCCTACTAACATGGATTTGGATAGCATCACCACTGCTATTGCCTCATTGGATTTTACTTTTCCATTAAATCATCATTATTGTTTATTACCTGGTTTCTCTGATGTTCATGTTCATCTTAGAGAGCCGGGTTTTTCTTATAAAGAGACGATTGCAACAGGAACAGCGGCAGCAGCAAGAGGCGGATATACAATCGTGTGCCCGATGCCTAACCTCAATCCTGTTCCAGATAATTTCGAACACTTGAAGGAACAATTGGACATCATTGAGAGAGACGCTGTAATCGATGTATATCCTTATGGTTCAATAACAGTCAAAGAGGCTGGACTCGAGTTATCCGACCTAAAAGCGATGGCGCCATACGTAGTTGCATTCTCGGACGATGGACGCGGAATCCAAGAAGAAGACATGATGAGACAAGCTATGCTTGAAGCAAAGAAACTTAATAAAATCGTCGTTGCACACTGCGAAGTTAATTCGTTGCTCAAAGGCGGATATATACATGACGGAAAATACGCTCACGAGCACGGGCATAGAGGCATTTGCTCAGCTTCTGAGTATGAACAAATCGCTCGAGACTGCAGACTCGCAAAAGAAACGGGTGCAGCCTATCACGTTTGTCACATTTCGACGAAAGAAAGCGTAGAGATTATCCGCCAGGCCAAGAAAGATGGCGTAAATGTGACATGCGAAACCGCTCCACACTATTTGATTCTCGATGAAAACGACATCAAAGAAGAGGGGAGATGGAAGATGAACCCACCACTCCGTTCCACTGAAGATAAACTCGCACTGATCGAAGGCATTAAGGATGGAACAATCGATTGCATTGCAACCGACCACGCACCTCATTCCGATGAAGAAAAATCTAGAGGCCTTGAAAAGAGCCCATTCGGCATTGTTGGAATCGAAACAGCATTCCAGCTCTGCTACACATATCTTGTAAAGACAGGAATCATCACATTTGAGAAGTTGATTGAATTACTCGCAGTTAACCCAAGAAAGAGATTCGGATTACCAATGAACGGTTTCACAATCTGGGACCTCGATGAAGAGTACGTAATCGATAGCAAAGACTTCCTATCGAAAGGAAAGTCAATGCCATTCGAAGGCATGAAGGTATTCGGAGTTAATTACTTAACAGTAGTTAATGACCGCATAGCATACAAAAAATAACAAAGGAGTTATTCATGGCAAAGAGAACAGACGTTAAAAAAGTCCTGATTATCGGATCAGGCCCTATCGTTATCGGACAGGCAGCCGAATTCGATTACGCAGGAACACAGGCTTGCTTAGCACTCAAGGAAGAGGGCTATGAAGTCGTTTTATGCAACTCAAACCCTGCGACAATCATGACTGATACCCAGATCGCAGATAAGGTCTATATGGAACCATTGACACTTGATTACATCGCAAAGATTCTTCGTTATGAAAGACCTGATGCAATTGTACCTGGCATTGGCGGACAGACAGGTCTTAACCTCGCTATGCAGTTAGAGAAGAAAGGAATCCTCAAAGAATGTGGAGTCCAGCTTCTTGGAACAAATAGCGAATCGATTGAAAGAGCGGAAGACAGAGAACTCTTCAAAGAGATGTGCGAGAAGATTGGCGAACCAGTCATCCCATCAGAAATCACATACAGCATTGAAGAAGCAATGGCAGCCGCAAAGAGAATCGGCTACCCAGTCGTCCTAAGACCAGCCTTTACCCTCGGTGGTACAGGCGGAGGTTTCGCTTATAGCGAAGAGGAATTAATCGAGGTCGCAAGAAACGGATTCGCCCTCTCCCCAGTCCATCAGGTTCTCGTCGAGAAATCTGTTCGTGGCTATAAGGAAATCGAATTCGAAGTCATGCGCGACTCACATGACACCGCAATCACAATCTGCGGAATGGAAAACATTGACCCAGTAGGCGTTCACACCGGTGACTCAATGGTCGTCGCTCCAATCATGTCTTTAAATGAGCATGACTTAAAGATGCTCAATGATTCGGCTATCAAAATCATCAGAGAATTAAAGATTGAGGGCGGCTGCAACGTTCAGTTCGCATTAAACCCATTCTCAAGCGAATACTTCTTAATCGAGGTCAACCCACGTGTCTCAAGATCATCAGCACTTGCATCGAAGGCATCAGGTTATCCAATCGCAAGAGTTACCGCAAAAATCGCATTAGGAATGGAGCTTAAGGATATCCCAGTCGCAGGCGGAACTGCAGATAAAGAACCGTCACTCGACTATGTCGTTGCTAAGTTCCCAAGATTCCCATTCGACAAGTTCACATCAGCTTCCAACAAACTTGGAACACAGATGAAAGCAACTGGAGAAGTCATGGGCATCGGTACTACACTCGAAGAGTGCTTCCTCAAGTCAGTCCGTTCACTCGAAAT
>DCHU01000061.1:2923-13707 GCA_002314915.1 Caryophanales bacterium UBA1744 | reverse complement strand
CCCGCTACATTAGCGATTTCATGAGGATCTGCGATGATTGTGGTTGTGCCATGAGGGACGATTAATGACGCGAATCCTTCCGGTGTTAACATGGATGACTCAATGTGGACGTGGCCATCAATAAGTCCTGGCATTACGTATTTACCTGTGCAGTCAATCTCTTCTGTTCCTTTGTAGTCATTGCCTATACCAACGATTCTGTCGTCTTTAATGGCAACATCTCCTTTTGTGAGGGTGCCCGAAAAGACGTTTACGATTGTGGCGTTCTTAAGAACTAAATCGCAGTTGGTTTTGTGTAAGGCGGCTTCAATATACTTCTCTAGCATAGTGTGTGCTCCTGTTGATTTGATAATTCAGTATAAATTGTGTTGGTTATTAATTCCATTTGATAGAGGTTACACGATTATTACTCTATGACTTTTTCGCATACTTGTTTATAGTTTGAATGTGTTTATGTCAGCGGGGGTAGTGATATGAGCGAATACAACAAAATTATAGATATCATGCATTTTAACAACGGAATCGTAACCACGAAGGAAATTACAAAGGCTGGAATTCACCGCCAGGTTCTTTCTGATGCCGTTAAAAGAGGGTTACTTGTGAAAGTGAGTGTTGGTGTCTATGTTTCACCGAATTCAATGGGTGATGAGTACTTCTCTCTTCAAAACAGATGTCCCAAAGGCGTCTTCTCTCTTCTTTCATCGCTATACCTATATGGATCGACCGATGTAATACCCGAAAGCATTTCTATGACTTTCCCGCAAGGGTACAACTACATGCATCTTAGAAAGGAGGGAATTGAATGTCATGTATCGAGCAGTGATAAATACTCTATGGGGATAGAAGAGATTGATAGCAAGTGCGGATGTAAAGTCCGCTGTTACAACAGGGAAAGAACGCTATGCGAAATACTGAATCCAAAATATGGAATGGATATCAGGGTCATCACAGATGCATTTAAGGAGTATTCAAAATCCAGTGATAAAAACCTTAACGAACTAATCAAGTTCGCAAAGGTCTTCCGCGTTGAAGAGCGCGTTAGATATTACATGGAGGTTTTGCTCTAGAAGGGATACGCCATAAAGGCGTTTTTCTTTTGCTATTCCCCTATTTCACGAAAAACAGCGTTGATCTTCTCAAACGTCTCTAGAGCTTTTTCGAAATCTAGTTTTGCAGAGTGATCAAACAATAAATCATCTGGCAATCTGCAATAAAGTTTCTTTATCGTGTCATCAAATCTATCTTTCCACAATTCAAAACCATATTCTCCAAGCGGGTCGTATTCTGTGGATGATGGTCTTTTTTGAAGATAGAAGCCGTCTGTCTCTTTGGTTTTTCGAACAAGTTCCTTCAGGTATTCTTTGTTGCCTAAGAGATTCTGAATCTCAATTCTGTCGAAAATGGAGACAACGTCATAGATGTGTCTGACCTTTTTACTAAGCGTTCCACATAAGGCGTGTCTTTTAACGGACATAACCTTATCAATAAAGGTTCTCTCGATGCAGAGCGAATTCACTTCCACTTCCGTTAATTCGAATTCATCGCATTCCGAAAACAGTCCTCTCGATTCGAGAAATTCTTGGATAAACGTCTTAATAGTTCTTTTCTCGAATGGATCGGGCCTGACTCTTGAACCGATTTCTAGTTTTACCTTTGTCGAGTTTTTATCTTCGTCTTTTGACCAAACCCAACTGCTTTTGTTCCTGCCATTTCTCTCGGATTCGATTTTTTCCATTTCAAAACCGAATGACATTATGGATTCCAATCTTTTAAGGCATTTATCGATTTTGCTATCAGACAAAGAATCTTTCGGGATGAACGTCAGGTCTATATCTTCTGAAAAACGATTAATTGTGCCTGGATAGCATTTACTTAAAGAGGTCCCGCCTTTAAACACGCAGCAATCAGCCATATCGCTTAGAGAAAGAGCCTTCAACATTAAAACAATGTAGTAATCCCTTTTAACATTTGAGACAGATACGCCTTTATACTCTCCGGCTAAAGCACACAACTGTTCAAAGTCCTGCTTGTGTAGATGAAGATTCATATAGCCCTCTGACATCAATTGTTTTGTATGTAGATAACTTCGACAGATATTTCTCTAAGTCATTTTTGATTTGGAAATAATCGAGGAAACATCTAAGAGATGCGATTGTCGATTTTTTGTATTTCATATTTGATAAAACGAATTCCGCAGTCTCGTTGTCATACTCTTTTGCAAAGGACTCCATATATTCCGAGAATGCCTTTGTATTCAAGTCTTCAATATCGTTTATATTCTCGATTACCTCAAGAGCCTCTATTGCTCTCCGTCTCTTTTTTGTAACTTCAAAAGAGATTTTCGTGACTGTTACATTTTGAATAGTTTTCCGATTCTCTTGTAATTTGTGTGATAGCACCTTAAACGTTCCCGGGGTTTGGGTTGTAATACCTAAGGCATTATAGAGTTCATATCCAATGCTCAAACCTTGGTTGGATTCTGAGTAATGTTTAATGATTTCCTTCTCAGTCAATGGAACGATGCCGTATTTAGAAACACATGGTCGGATATAGATCCCCTTTGTAATATGTACGAGTTTCCCAGAATCCGTTAGTCTTTGAAGTATCTTATAAAAGTTTTGCTCTTCTATGTTTTTAACGGACGAAAAAAGAGTGTTCGCCACAATGATTTGGTTTTCTGGAATCTTTTCGATAATAGATTCGATTATCTCTGCGTTACTTTTCATTTTGAGGTCCACTCCTTCCTATTTAAAACTTTAGTTTTGGGCTTTATTTATGTCAAGTAGATTTCGTTTTTACTTGACTATTTATAATAAGAAAAACCACCCGATTGGATGGCTTATTGCTTATTTCTCTAATTCTTTTCCTGTCAAGAGCTTGTAACCTTCAAGGTAGTTGGAGATTGTCTTCTCAACGATATCCTCTGGAAGTGTCCAGGTCTTGTTGACATCGTTGTTTGTGAGCCAGTCTCTTGCGAACTGCTTATCAAATGATGGCTGTCCCTGTCCAGGAACATAGGTTGCTGCAGGCCAGAATCTTGATGAGTCCGGTGTTAACATCTCATCTGCTAAGACGACTTCGCCGTTCTCATCCAATCCGAACTCGAACTTTGTGTCTGCGATGATGATACCTCTTGTAAGAGCGTAGTCAGCACACTTCTTGTATAAAGCGATTGTGTAATCTTTAATCTTTGTTGCGTATTCCAATCCTTTGCCAGGGAATTCTTTCTCAAGCACTTCGACTGACTTCTCAAATGAGATGTTCTCATCGTGGTCACCGATTTCCGCTTTGGTGGATGGGGTGTAGATTGGTTCTGGGAGTTTATCTGATTCGATTAATCCTTCTGGGAGTTTGATACCACAGACGATGCCGCACTGCTTATAGCTCTTCCAGCCTGAACCTGTGATGTAGCCTCTAACAATACACTCGATTGGGAGCATGTTGAGTTTCTTACACATCATTGATCTTCCGGTGTAGTTGTCGTTCTGGAAGTCCACTGGCATATCCTTGACATCACATGAAATCATGTGGTTTTTGCAGATGTCTTGGGTGTAGTCAAACCAGAACTTGGAGATCTGGGTTAAGACTTTGCCTTTGTTTGTGACGGTGTTGTGAAGAATGACGTCAAAGCAGCTGATACGGTCTGTAGCGACCATGATAAGACTGTCGCCATTATCGTATATCTCTCTGACTTTGCCTTCTTTGATTGGTTTCATATGTGTTATTCCTCCATTGGAATTAATCGCCGTAGATTAGATTAAATCAAGATTGCAGTTTGTTATATTGGTAAGTGGTTACATTGTGTAAATGGTCAGAAACAAACGCTTGTTATGAACCCTTCTTATCATATTCAAGAATGTCTTTGATTGAACACCCAAGGACTTCAGATATGGACAACAGCGATTTAGCGGAGGCCTTATTGATATCCTTTTGTCTAATCTCGTATTGTTGGATCATGCGAACTGAGACATTTGACTTTTCCGCTAATTCTTTTTGAGATAAGCCTGACGCCTTTCTTATCGTTTGGAGTCTTGTCCGATTGCTCTTTTGTTCCATTTTTGAATAGAAAACATCCAGCAGTTTCTCTTCGCTAGCCTCATGGAGTGTTGGATATAATTTCATCATTTCTGATGCAGATATTATCTCGATGACATCCTTGTAGGTGAGATTGGAGTGCCATTGGCAATACGCATAAGCGTAACCACACCAGTATTCCTCACTTCTGCCATCGCTTATGTCATGAACCACGTCAATTGCAGGCAGGCCCACTCTCTCACCGACGATCATAGCGAGTTCTTTGCCATCCATTCCGGCTACATACTTAGGGTTGCCGTTTTCAAATTGGGTTGCGACGCCAGAGACAATAAAGTCATTCACAAAATCTTCTGGCTCAATATCCATGATCCTTGCATAGTCAAAAGCCTCACCGAGGATACACATGGCGTCTTCTAAATATGTTTCTTCATATGCTCTCATTTTGTTGAACCTCTCATGATATCGGCTATATAGAGACCTGTTACTGATTCATCTTCGAGTATTCTTTTATATTCTTCTCTTGCATGGGTATCTCTAGATTTTTTCTTAACGTAGTAGAGTTCGTTTTTTGCAATATGGGATTGAATGAACTGGAGTCTATCAAAAGCCTTCTTGCTCTTTATAACAATCTGTTCACCGAGTTTGCCTAGTTTCATAGCATTGGAGAGTTGATCGAGTGTTATCTGGTTCGTAACAAAAGCCTTTGCAAACGAGAAATATGAATCATCAGCCCGATATCCCACTATAACATCATATCCTTTGTAATCAGGTAGATAGTTTTCAATGATGAATTGCTGGGCTTTTCTAGATAAAGGTGTATTGAGTGTAAACGATCTATTCTCCAACAAGATGGCCATCCAATTGAGGATTGAATATTCCTTGCTACAAAGATTGAGGACCTTTAAACCTGATATCTCTATCTCATATTCGTTTGCAAAGCCATCCTCGTTCTCTACACATCCCCATTCTTTGGCAAGTTCAATGTGTTTGGTGCAGTAAAAACCAAGGCCATAATCGTTATAAGGTTTGCCTTTTCCGTATTCTGGTTTGCTAATTATTTCTTTGGAACCGTGATAGATAGTGATTTTAGCCATATGAACCTCTATATGCAGATAATACACCTATAGAGTTACTTTTTGAACTAGATTCACTTTTTTAAAACCAATCTGTGCACGCTTCTTCAAGGGACATTCCTTTTTCAAAGCATTCTTTAGCCCACTTAATCGCGGCTGGATGGCCTTCTTTAAGTCCTTCGTGTACACCGGAGTGAAAAGGAGAGTATTGAGTTGCCGCGATTAACGCTTCCTTGTATTCCTCAAACGTCTTTCTGAATAGGTTCCTGTATAACCCATCTAATATCCTCTTGTCTTTATCCACCACTAGAGAATTGTAGTATTCATTGAATGCGTCCAAATTGATTGGCCTTCCGTATTTTGTGCTGGAGAACCATGTCGCGACTGCATAGGTGTTGGTGAACACTATGTACTTCTCCTCAACAAAGATGACTGCCGTTTTAGCGTTTGTCCTTATTAAGGCGTCTACAAATCCATCTGATACAGGATAGATGTCTCCCGGTTCTCCGATATCCACTACTTTCTTTTCTTTGTTATCGTAGATGAGTCTGCCATATAGGGTGTTGATCCTATATCCATCCTTCTCTAATTTGGTTAGGGCATCCTTTAGTAATGGTTTGATGTCCTGGTCGGCTGTTAAATTGATAATAATCTGCATATATGCACTCCTCCTAAACCATAAGAGAGGAAAGAAAAGCTCCCATCGATATGACGGGAGCTCTTATTCCATATATGCGCATCCCATCAATCAAGCTTTAGCACCTTACACCTATGTATGCAGGTTGCTGACGGATCACTGGGCTTGTCCCTAACCGTTCTCTTTATGGTTGGCTTAATTATAATGTCCCTCGTTCTATTCAACAAGAAAGGACGTGTTGGAAATCTATTGTTTTTGCAAAGATTCGTAGATGGATAGTGAGTAATATGCGGATTGTCCGTATAGACCCGTTTCGTCGTCATCAATCATATCTATTAACGGGGATGTATATAGCCTATCTCTAGCCTCATCTATCGTAACCTTATACTCGGAAGCAATAAGCTCTACGACCTTTGATATCAATATGGTTTTGATTATCTTGTGTTCCATCATCTCACCTCATATGACTCAATATAGCGTAGAGTCTCCAGTGCACGCTCTGTGCAGAAAGCGATTTGAGAATTTATCTTTTGGAACTTCAGCCTTTCAATCGCATCCTCTCTCCTCATGATTCCGGCTAGGACATATTCAACAGTCTCGCCGACTGAGTCATCCGCTATTTTGCCTTCGACTATGTCATAGCCATGGATGTACTTTATATTGCCTCTGCACTTGAGGATTATGTCTAACCACTCCCCGTCTGGTTTTGGGTAATCCTTGTAATTGAGCGATTGGGTATCCTCATTCCATTCAAAGACACTAACAATAGGCTTTGATCCAGGTTTCTGCTTTTGTTTTCTCTTGGCCATTCTCTCAGCCTGTTCTTTTATCGGGGTTAGATAAAAAGCAAAGCCAAAATCCCTCCCTTTTTCGGTTTTAATGATTTTCGGCTCTTTGACCAACACATTTGATCCGTGATACAAGATCATTGTTCGGAATCCTCCATGAGGGATGAAATATATTCATTTAAATAGCTCTGTGAATAACCATGAAGATCACCATATTCATTCTTGAGCATTTCTATGACGCCTTTATCTTTCATCTTCCTATAGGTGACACCGCTTGGCTCACAAACGCTGGAGGCATACTCCTCAATGCACATAATTAAGAACTTATTCATCTTTTTTATCTCTACGCTATTAAGGCGGGTTGCTCTTTCTCTAACAATGTTTGTCTCGCAGTTGTTGACGGTGATGGATAACCCCAAAACTTCCATCACCTTAAATAGAGCGGTCGCAGAACAGTTTGAAGCGCCTTTTTCAATAGACCACAAAGTGGCGCGGCTAATTCCCGCTTTCTCCGCGCAGCAATCCATAGTCATGTTTAAACTTAGCCTTTTCTGTTTAATCTGTTTTCCTAATTGTTCTAACTGTTCCACGGCCATATTATCGTTCCGAGACTTTTTAATGTCAAATATCTTGAACATTATCTTAAATATGATAAAGGCTGGCAAGGCATAGATTACTCACCTCGGATTAGTTGTGCTAGTATGATAGCGATGAAGACGAATTTCATTAAGAAAGCCTTAGATTGGGTATCCAATACAATGGATACTCCATTTTTCGCTATGTTCTTGGTGGTATTGGAACTCGTCTGTTATTACTTAGGTCTAGACCTTGTTGTTATTTGGACAATATCCGCTTGTATTACATTCACATACGCATATAAGAAAAACATGAACTCCATCCTTGTGGTGTTCTTGTTCATGTGCACGATGATTTCTTTGAAGAACTCACCAGGAAACAATCACAGTTGGTCTGAAACCATCGTTGATTATTACTATCGACCGGTAATCTATATCAACTGCATTGTCGCAGTGGCAATACCGGCAGTTACGATTGTTTGCAGATGCATATATAACCTGGCGACCAGAAAGATTGATTTCAATCTATCATTCATCGCAACAATCATATTGTGTTTAGCCTTTATGTCTAACGGAATGTTCAGAGGCGAATACAACAATATGGATAGGGTGTTTGGACTCTTTATGGTGTTCTTCTTCTTTTTCCTCTTCTACGCAACCGCTCCTGCCGTATCCATCAATAAGAAGTCTATTAGGACTATCGCATTGCAGGCGATCATCTTCTCTTTGGTTCCTATCGTTGAGATGGTCGTATTCTTTATTACCCACAGCTTCTCATTTGAGAGCAGACCTGATGTCTTCCTTGGATGGGGCAACAGAAACACGGTTGGAATGCTCCTCATCGTTGTCATGTGTTTCAACATGTATCTTTGCAGATATGAGACAAATAAGGTTATTAAGGGCTTAAATCACCTATTATTCTTGGTTTTGGCAGCGATAATCCTCCTCACCTTCTCCAGACAGTCATTGTTAGGCCTTATCTTCTTGGTCGAGATTTACTGTCTTGCGATGATCATCAAGCATAAAGATAAAGAGAGAATCAAGTTCATTGGATACACGGTGTTATGGACTGTGGTGTCAGGTGGATTCTTGGCATTCTTTATCGGCAAGGGATTCATGGGCGATATCAGTGAGGATGGACGTGTCTATTTATATAAGCAGGCAATAAAGGCATTCCTCTCATATCCAATATTCGGCAAGGGATTCTATTTCATCGGATACGACCCTGCTGTTCAGTTATCAAGCGTTATGCCGTACGCATGTCACGATACATTGCTTGAGATGTTGGGTGCCTGTGGAGCGTTTGGATTTGTTGCCTACGTTTTCTATCGTGTGACTACATCTCTAGATATCCACAAGAACATAACGACTGAGAAGATATATCCGCTCATTGGACTATCAGCGTTCCTTGGCATGTCTTTGATCGATATACATATATTTGATTTATTAGGCACTTCTGTATATGTCGCAATACTGGCGATGTGTATGGCCGATAAAGAGAAAAAGGCAAGCGAATAAGCGTTTTTAAAGATACCTCCAACCCAATTATCGGGTCTTTTCTGCAACAAATGACTGTAAACTGTATTCCAGCAATTCAAAATCAACAGTGGAATTCAAAAACCCAGGTTTTCTCCTTTTCTCCCAATAGGCAGCTTTTTTCTCGTTAATCTTTAAGCAATACACCACTTCAGCACTTCTCCTGATCTTCTTTAAATTGCTCTCAATCCAATTCTTCTCATCTATTAAGAGGTTCGAATATTTCTTATCGCAACACTCTATATCAATCATCTCGAGTTCAGATGTAGGGACCGGGATCATATTGTTAATCAAGATCTTCCCGATGAAAGCGCCTTTCCTGTTAATCATCCTGATTATCGTTGTTGTGGAACATTTCAAAGATCCTCCGGAATAATCGTTCTCGCTAGGAGAGGAAAGGGGTATGAAATAATCGTGTTCATTGATTTTGAAAAGAAACCCTATGTATGGTCTTTTGTATTTGCGGTCACTTTGGTGATTGGACAACACCCTTTTATCGCATTTTGTGAGATAACTGATGTATTCGTCTGAGACGGAATAGAATTTAACTGACATAGATACTCCTAAAAAAGAAAAAGGGCAAACGTTTCAATCGTTTACCCCTAAATGTTAGAACTCCGCACTATACGGCAGCGGCCATCCGAGATTTTAGAACTCCGCACTATACGGCAGCGGCCAGCCGAGATTATAGAACTCCGCACTATACGGCAGCGGCCATCCGAGATTTTGCGAACTTTCGGTCGCATGGCTATTCTAATACAAAAGGGGTTTAACCTAAAGAGGAACTTTTACCCCCAATTGAACGTAGATGTACTGCATCAAACGTTTAGCCATTCACCCTCTAGGCAACGCCATTATATCAAAGCAAATAACCCAGTCAACTAACCCTCAATGGTTACATAATATTACAGTTTATATTTATATAACTATCCCTAATTGTTATTAATATTATGTAAAAAAGTTTTAATCGAAAGAAAAGCCCTCAAATCATTGAGAGCTAATAAGCATTAAACTGCGATTGTTATAGATGGACGAACGCAGACATCATTAACTGTAACACCTGTTTTAGATATTACTGAACCGTAAGCGCAATCAACACTTCCATCCATCGCGGATGTCGATAACCACCAAGAGGCCTTTCCATCTTCCGATACAGATGCGCCATTTGCAATTGCCTGGGCGGTAGCTGTGCAACTGAAATCCTTTTTGTATTGGTCCTTTTTGTCTGAGAAGTATGCATCTGCCTCGCCATAAGATAGGATTCATACGTTATCATCTGTCGGATTGGTGTCTTTGGCGTATTTATCGTTGCCCGCTTTATTGTCTCTATGGGTATTAACTATCTTGGTTTTTTCGGATTCAGAGAATGACGATTGATAGAACTCCCCGTTCAACCAAGTTCGGAGTGTGCACATCTCCCATGATACACTCGCGGATTCCTCGTTGAACTTTTTGGCGTCAAGGCCATATTCACTTAAGAGGGTCAGTTTATTATCATCCACCGCTTTAACTCTCCACTGTATTGGCTCTTTGCCATTCGTGGCATCTCCATCCTGCTCATATGTTCCGAACTCAATGATTGAGCCCACCTTAGGAATGGAGTCTTGAGATGAAGACTGAGCGGTTTGTTCGCTAGACTCAATTGATGGTGATGATTCATTCTTCTTGTTTCCGCATGATATAAGGATCATCGCTGCGCTTGATAAAAGGATGGTGAACACTTTTGCTTTCTTCATGGGTAACTCCTCCAGATACCTTGAGACTAAGCGCACTAATTCAAGATTTCAACACTAAAAAGAACTGGGTACTATACGCAGTATCGATTGTGAAATATACTAACAAGCGATATATGGAACCATCAGTAACAGTTATAAAAATAAGCAATTACAGGGCTTTCTTCGTCACGCTTGATAAAGAATCCTATAAACCGCGTGTCTTGGCTCTAAACGAACGTATAGGCGCCTACGCAAGAAAGAATAAGTCATCCGTCATCATCAACGGTGGCTTATATAGGGTTACAACCAGAAAACCAAATGGTCAGTTCGTTGTGGATGGGGTTGATTTGACTATCGATGCCCCGATTAAAGACGATAAGGGCAAAGCTATCAGCAATGAGGAATGCTATCCATTAGTGTTAGAT
>DCHU01000061.1:0-2848 GCA_002314915.1 Caryophanales bacterium UBA1744 | reverse complement strand
GGATATATCGCTAACCACTATAGAGGCGCTGTATGCGGATGGGGCGTGTTATATGAAAACGGCGTTAAGCAGGACTTCATTGATAAAGACCTTAGATGGGGCAACGCTAGAGTGCCTAGGCAAATTGTGGGTCATCTGAAGAATGGTGATTACTTCATACTTACCTGTGAGAATGCTTATTACAAAGACATATACGCATTCTTAGAGGATAAGGATATTGAGTTTGCCTATAGCCTTGATGGCGGTAGATCAATCAAACTGTTTATAGATGGCAAGAGATTGAACTCTTATCCAATACCGATTGGTATAAAGTATTTCATTCCTAGCGGAATAGAGTTCGTTAAAACAAAATAAAAGACCGGTCATTTGTGAAGTGTCCGGTCTTTCATCATACGTTTGTGCTTACTTTGTTTTCCAGACGCCCATAGGATGACATGTGAGGTCATTTACATTTAAACCCAAGAATAGCGTTTGTGGCATGAACGCCATTATTTCTTTGTCGATGTGCTGCCTCCGTTTAAGCATCTCATCTCTACCCACCGGCAAATCAAAATCCAAGTCGATATCTACGCTAAGTCTCGGCAAATCAAGCAAGAAAAGATTAATTGCCGTTCCACCCTTTAGGGCGAGGCACTGCCACAGGCCCGTATCGGAGAAGAACCTCAGGACTGAATAAAGCCTAAGAACCTTCTCGGTTGTGTTTCTGTTAAAGTTGGCGGAATCGGCCAGCTTATTGACAGCCATCCTCGTTAGTTCAAACATCAAGCACTCCTCCTTTGGAGGCAAGCTTCCTTAAATCCTTATAAGCGTACAGTCCCCACGCAAAGCAGAACTCAAGGTTATCCTTATCGTTACCGACAAAGTATCCCTTGTTTGAAAAAACGCCTTTGTCTTTGCATGTTTTAAAAAACCCATCGCTCAGCGATAACTCATCCTTGTAAAAAGAAAGAACGTAACCCACTTTACGATATAGGACCTCCTTTTTGTAGATAGATAGCATTTGAAGGATTTTGTTCTCGTCAACCCTATGGATTAAATCCAAGCATTTAACAAGTTCCTCGGCATCCAGGACTTTGCCTATCAAGTTTATCGAATCAACTATGGCCCTTTCTATTGTCGCCACTTTGACACCTTGGATCGTATTCACTTGCGCTAACGAGAATGTTAAATAGTTTTTGTATGTGTAACCTTCATATACAAACTCTGCGAACCTTTTAGTCGAACAAACCTGAATATCGAAATATGATTGGTTGTAAAAACCATAAAATTCCAAAGCTGAGTGAAATGATATGAAAGAGTCTTGGTTTATATACGAAGCTATTTCAAAACGTGAGGCATAATCATCGCCGGTTCCAAAATTTACGCATGTATAAAGATTTTGGCGAATCCTGTGAACAGTCCCCTCTTTCACCATATTGTTCAACACTTTTGGAGCGGAGGTTTTATTGCCTATTATTCTAGAAGCGTCAAGCAATGTGAAGACCGGCACTGTTGCGAATTTCTGATAGTACTTCATTTCAAATCCTCCTGCATTGATAATATACGCATCAGTGGTTTTTATGTCAACGGATTTACCTTTTTTATCAAATTCCTTGCAGTTTTATCCACTTCATAAGTGTTAACCTAAAAACGATTTGCATATATTTGGGGTGTATTATGTGCAAATAGCAAATTGGTATATGCAAAAAAGGCCTGCAATTGAATGCAAAGCTGAACTGAACCCCATTTAGTTCACAATGCTAAGGGGCTTTTTCTTCAGATATAGCAGTATTCAACAGCGGTTTTCATATCAACTGATTTGCCTTATTTGTCAAATATCTTGCAGGGTCGACCGGAACGATTAAAGAAACGCTATTCCTTTAGCGACTCTAAGAATTGCGGCAGCATATTTCCCGTTGTACGTTTCTTTCCACCATTTTAGTTTATCTGTCACTTTTCTTTTGAACTTTTTATTTCCACTCCTTAAGGAACGTTAAATCAAATGCATTTTTGCAATGCTCTAAAAACACAAAATATGCATTTTTGCAATGCTCTATCCTCTAAAAATATGCATTTTTGCAATTTGTGTATCGTTAAAACTATTCAAATATGGCAATTATCCGCAAAAAGAAAACTCCCTTAGCGGTAGTGAGTAATGCTTAGAAAAGAAACGCCATTTGTTTATGGTGGTCGTCTATTTTAGATTAATTAGTCTTTCTTTTTGTTTTTAACTAACAGAACTATGTAAAGCACTATGCCAGAGAGGATTAAGAGAATACCGCTCGCAGATAATATACCTATATGCACGTATCTAGTCGTGCCATATATGTCTAATACACCATTGAAGAGGGATGCCACAGTCAGAGTGGCCACTCCAGCGTTATATAGATTGCTCACCATCTCACTTGGATGATTGTCTTTTAATAATAGCCACATGAGTAGATATGGGATGAATCCCAATACTAGAGGCACCACAAATCCAAACATCATGAATGCGGAGAATACGCCATGCGCATTTGCCTCATACACGAAGCCAACGATCATGACGAAAATGGAAACACCTAAATAGATGAATGTATTACGCTTTAGGATTTTCTTATCATGCCGCAAGGTAAACACAGTCACTTATCGCCCTTTCTCCGATATCGTCATCGCCGTTCGTGTTAGGTCTATTGAGGACCTCACCGTTCCAGTAGAATGTCGCAGAGCCACCTCCATCGAGGTTATATGCGCTCTTGCAGCCCTTAGATATCATAAAGTCTGCCATCTGATATAAGTCCATGCCCCAGGAATCGGATAGTCTTCCATCGCATACAGCGACGAAGTAATGGAGTTTTCCTATAACTCCTAGTGAGCATCTTTGGTTGCC
>DCHU01000065.1 GCA_002314915.1 Caryophanales bacterium UBA1744 | reverse complement strand
GTGAAATAACCTGGTCTGGCCACTTGTTCTTGTAAAGAGCAGCCAAAATGCCAAGGCCTAAACCGATTGGGATAGAGATAAGCGATGACCAAACATTGATGTATACGGTGTAAGGGAGTTTGGAAGTAAAGATTTCCCAAACGCTCTGAGCCTTGTACATGTTGAAGCCGATGCCGAAATCTCCTGAGAAAAAGTGCTTAAGATATAAGCCNNACTGAACAATAATTGGTTTGTTATAACCAAGAGCTTCACGCCAGGCCATAATTGAAGCACAGGCTTTTGAGCCTGCTTCACATTTAACATTGTCTGGTACGAGTTTGATGAGAACAAAGCTCATCGTCATGATGATCGCAAACGTCAAGAACATGAGTCCCACACGTTTCAAAATATATCGAAACATCGTGCACCTCCTATTTTTCAAAAGATTAAAGAGTCCAAAGAGGATGGCCATAAATGACCATCCCCTAGGCTTGATAAAGATATTGTACTAAATCTAAATTAGATTGAGTAGTCAAGAACGCCGTTCTTTGCGTTTGCCTTGACGTAATTTGACCATTCAGTGTCTGTCATTAAGAGTTTAGCCTTACGGATGCCACCGAATCCAACGATTGTAACGTATGAGTTTGTACCTTCCTGCATACGGAATGAATCCATAGAGATGGACTGTCTTGCGCCCCAAGAGACGAATGAGTACATTCCAACGAGGTATGATTCCATAGCTGATAAGATGTTAAGTCTTACTGCTGATGATTCAGCATAAGCTTCTGAGTACTTACCAGATGTGAGGAGGTATGTCCAGCCGCTGTCATTGCCGCTTGTTGAGCCGTCAGCTGAGCCCATTGTGTGCTTTTCCCAAGTTGTCGTCTGATAGTCTAAGCCTTCTTTTGAAGACATGCCATTAGCAGCAACCCAGTCACCTGTTGTGGTGTCGATTGCGATACCATCTGCGAAGATGTTGTATGGTTCATACATGTATCTTGTCTGTGTGTAGCACTCCATGATTCCGAATGGATCAAACTGAGCGCCACCGTATGTTGAGATACCGAAGTCACATGATCCAGCACGGATGTTGTCTGAATAAGCGGCACCTGTCATTGAAGTTTCGATTGTGACCAATCCTTCAAGTGGTGTGCCTTTGAATAACTCTTTGTAAGCATTGACAACCCAGTTGATCATATCTTGCCAACCAGCGTTGTAGTATTCCCAAACGAGGTGGACCTTTTCACCTGTGTGCCATGCTGTTGTATCGCCAGCAAGGAACTTAGCATTTTCTTCTTCGCAAGCCTTTGCGATGAGTGCTTTTGCTTCAACAGCGTCATAGCCTAAGTAGTTTGGCTCGCCGTCTGCGTCTTTACCGAAGTTGTCGATAACTGCCTTCTTGCCCTGTTCTGTTTCACGGTATGCGACACCTGTTTCTGGGTCTGAAACATACATGAAGTTGATTGGCATGTCGAAGCCTCTCCAACCAGCTGTCTGAGTCTGGCAAAGGGTCTTTCTGTCTAAGCCAAGTGAGAGAGCCTTACGGAAGTTGAGGTTAGCAAGGATGGTGTGGTTACCAGCTTTGTCATTTGCCTGGAGATCCTTAAGAGCGTCGAGATTTGAGTTGATTGTCAACTTTGTTGTGTATGACTGTGGAGTTGATAAGAGTCTTGATGAAGCTCCTAAGTCCTCTAAGTCCTGTGAACGTAATGCGTATCCATCTAATTCACCTGCTAAGAACATCTGCTTGACTGTTTCTTCGTTGTCGATGATCTTAACGTCGATAGCGTCAATCTGGTATTCACCTTCGTGGTTGCCATCTTTGTAACCATACCAGTTATTGTTTCTCTCGAAGTGATATGACTGGTCTGCGAGGAAGTATGTGAGCTTATATGGACCATATGAAGCTGTTGTATCAACTGATGTTCCATATGTAGAAGCGTATAATCCTGAGTCAGCAACAGATTTTCTGTTCTTTTCCCAAAGATCCTTCTTGATTAACCAGTTGCCAGAGAAGAACAACTTTGCGTTGAACTCAGAAACTGGCTGAGAGAATGTGTAGTAGAATGAGTAGTCATCGATCTTTGTGATACCGAGATTCTCTTCTGGGCAAATATCGAATGTGTAGTATTTTGATAACCAAGAGACGAATGGTTCATTTCCTTCGTCGCCGACTAGCTGTTCTGCTTCTTCGTCGTATGTGTATCCGAAGCCAGCGTCAACGCTAGCACCGAAGACATATTTACCAACAGCTGCACAAGCTGTGTAAACTGTGTTAGCTAATGTCTCGTTGTTGTCGATACGAGCATACTTTGGTGAGCTATCTGTACCGAAGTTTGCTTCATCCTTGAGGACTGCGTCGACTGCAGCGACTTCAGCTTCTGACATTTCATCAGGATCAAGATAGTCTGTTAATGCTGCCCAAGAGTAGCCTGCCCACCAGCCGTTTGTGACATAAGGGTTGAAGTACCAACCAAGCTTTTCAGTTGATTCTGTACCTGAGTTCTGAGCGCCGTCAGCTGTTTCGAATAACTGGAGGACGTCTGTTCCTGAATAGAGGAATGCCTCACCGTTAGCGATACCTGTTGAGCCTCCAGCGAAGTCAGGAGCTCTGTGGTTCTGCATCTTTGAGTCGAGGAGAGCCTTCATTGACCAAACGAAGTCATCTGCTGTGATCTTTGTTCCGTCATCCCACTTTAAGTCATTTCTTAATTCAACTTTCCATCTGATGCCGTCCATTGAGTCAGCGCCTTCTGGAAGTCCATACTTAGCGATGTCAGCTTCTGTTAATGTTGCTGAAGCATCTGTAGGGAGCTTCTTAGCCATTTCTGGGACAACCTTATATCCATTACCTTCTTCATTAAGAACGAAGTCGATGAGTGGAGTCTCAATGTAACCCATAACTGCTGAGTCAGATGATGTCTCCCATGTTGCTGGGTTCCATGTCTCTGGGTTTGCTGATGTACAATCGTGATAAGTGTAATCAGCCTTTGGGTTTTTGTTCTTTCCACAAGCAACTAAGCCCAAGACCATGACAACGGAAATTGGCAACAATCTTTTGAGTGTTTTCTTTGTCATAATTTTCCTTCCTTTGCGGTTTTTTCCGCTAATTGTATGGGAGTATTTTTATCAAATAGACGATTATGTCAAGAAATATGTGATAATTTTGCTATTTAATTCTCGTTTTTCATGGTTTTCACATTTATCTATAAAGAATTCTTTACTTGATGTATTGACAAACTTGGTCTGTAAGAAAATGAGAATATTTTCATTGCGTTATTTTTGTCAACTGAACAAAAAAAGAACACCCGAAGGTGTCCTCCCCACATCACTCGCTGTCGGCGCCTTTCTCCATACCTCACGGTATTATTGGCCTAGCCTATGCGGCAGGATGTATCCTGCTATTTGCCGTCTGCTTAGCTTAGCGAGGTTTCGCTTGGGATCCATTTCTGGAGCAACCCAAACTTGTCTCGTTCGATTCTCATTAACCTTTCTTCCACCTCGCGGTTTCGGCTGGGGGTTAATGCTGCGGGTGGTTGGTCCGCTTTGCCATTGTCTAAGTGGATCTGCTCGGGAGCACTTCTTCAGTTCACACGGGTGAACGCTGATTGTTTGCTCTGTCATAGCTTCATTCGGTAGCTTCGTCGATGCCCTTACGAGCATTCCCTTTACCTACCGCCTTGGCAGATTTCCATCTGCTTTCCACTCTTTCAGTCAGCTGTGCTCGGCTTTCTTCTTCCCTAAGCTTTTGTCTTGGGGTTTCGGTCTGCTGTCATTGCTACAGACTGAGGTGGGTTAATCTCACTAGGTGGGATTAATCAGAGGCCTCAGCAGCTCCCTGATCGCTCAGGAACACTAACTGGTCAATGGATTCACATCCGGAAGCATCTTACTTTAGATTCTTTTGAATCAATTCGAGTCAGGCTTCGCTTGATGCGTCGGTCATCGTTGGATTGGGGCTTATTGCTAAGTCTTTCGTCCTAGATGGCACCAGGAGGAATCGCTTCCTCATTGGCAACTGTCCGATGGGTTCCAGTCTCGCTTCCGGGCTTCCGCGGGGGAAGTTCCTTAGCTACTTCTGTACGTTGATCAGAATTTCGTTTCCGCTTCGCCTCTTTCGAGGTCTGCGACTCGGTTAACTCTGGCCACCGCTGTCAAGGGGCTTCATTCGCTTACGTCGCCGTAAGTGTGGGTGCCTCTCCATCAAGCGCTTACGCTCTTGACCATCGGTCAGACGGTTTTCTCAGTTTTCTTCTTGGGCTCGGTATCTCTCGCGAGACCCGTGGGCTTTCGTCACACTGAGTAATGATGCCGCGAATTTTGAGATTTTCATTAGTCATAGACTAATGCTGTACCCATTTTCAGGGCCGCGTCTCAATCGCGGAAGACATACTATACCCTTATGGAAAAATGCCGTCAACACCTTTTTGCTTTATTTTTTTAAAAAATCTTTTTTATCTTTAGATAACTTTTTTAATCATTTTTAAAATTACCTGTTTTTTATGTACTTTTTATTAATTTCTTTATTATTTATATAGATTTTAAAAGTAAATTAGAGGACCTCTTATGAAAAACAAAATTGGTTTTAGAATGTGGTTGTTCGTTATCCTTATCGGTTTTATTGGACAACTCGCATGGGCTATTGAGAACATGTACCTCAACACCTATATCACTTATCTCAATTTCTCGGCACCAGCAGGACAGGCGTTCAACTATTCATTGATGATCGCGATAACCACTGCCGCATCTGCTATTGTCGCTACTCTGACAACGATATTTATGGGCAGCTTAACCGATAAGATTGGACACAAAAGAGAATTTATCGCTTTCGGTTATGTGTTATGGGGATTTGCCACAGCCTCGTTCGGCTTATTGAACGTCAACTCCTCCAGTAAGCTTCTCCCAATTGCAATGGTATCCGCAACAGCGGCCGTAATGGTCATTGTTATAGACTGCGCGATGACATTCTTTGGTTCCACATCAAACGATGCCGCATTTAACTCATACGTGACGCGTAATATAGAAAATAAAGACAAATCAAAGGTGGAAGGGGTTCTCTCCGTTTTGCCACTCGTTGCGATGCTTTTGATATTCGTTGTTCTCAATGGTTTAACAACAGATTCGGCTCCTGGAGTCCATGATGCTAAGTGGGACTTATTCTTCTACCTCATTGGCGGACTGGTTGTCGTTGTTGGAATAATCTCATATTTCTTAATCCCAAAAGGAAAGCCAGAAGAGCCAAGAAACGAAAAGTATGGGCGCATACTAATGGAAGGATTCAAACCATCTACAGTCAAGGCTAACAAGAACCTCTACATAATCCTTCTGATGTATTTCATCTACGCCACAGCTACACAGGTATTCTTCCCTTACCTTATGGTCTATATGGAAAGAACATGTTTGATAGCTAACTCAGGAACCGGCTTGTTAACGCCGTTTGCAATCGTCATGGCTGTCGCATTGTTACTCGGCTCGGTGTTAAGTGTCATTTTGGGCTTTATGGCGGATAAGTTCGGTAGAAACAAGATGATAATCCCAACTTTCGTCATTTACGCCGTAGGAATCCTATTAATGTTCTTTATCCCGGTTGTCGGCGCTGATGGTTCCACGATCAGAACTGTATTCGCCGCAACATCAGGTTTAATAATGATTCTTGGCTACGTTGGCGTGCCTACGATAATTAATGCGCTTGTACGCGAATATATACCAGAAAACAAAGAAGGCTCATTCATGGGAGTCAGAATGTTGTTCGTCGTTGCTCTTCCAATGTGTGTTGGACCATTCGTTGGAGATGCTTTGAATAACGCTTTCGGTAAAACCTACACCAACGAGTTTGGAGATATAAGCGCAGTCCCATCAAGCTGGGGCTACATTGCTGGAGCGGCAATACTCGCCTTGGCAATCATTCCGATCATCTTCTATTTGAGGAAATCCAAGAAAGAGGCATAAGAAAAGGCCCGGCATTGAGCTGGGCCCTATTTTTTAGACGATTGCGTTCAATGTGTCACCGATGTGAGCAGCAATGTATGTTGACCACTTCGATTCAACATCGCTTGTCCAGTTTTCTCCGCCTGGATTCTTGTTCTCGAATGTTCCATCGATATTGATGATTGAGATATCAAGCTTTAAGGCGAGGGTGGATAAGATGTCGGCATCGTTTGCTGTGAACGTGATATCAGCGGTTCCTAATGCGTCGTTGCCGGCGAGTTCACCAACATCGAGCCCCATATTCCACATGTGTGATGATTCTGTGTACTGGAACTTTGTAATCATCTCGTCGTACTGGATTGGCGCGGTTCTCTCTGAATCGCTCATCAAGCTATCGATATCAATTAATCCGGCATCAAGTCCAAGAACATAGTTGATTAAGACATCTGCGATGTTATCGAGGAAGTAATCCTGAGTCATTCTATAAGAATCTTCCTTATTCCAAGCCGTGATGACGTTTGAGATCTTATCTCTTCTGTGGAGGTAGAAGTAATCGTTTGTGTAGATGAATGTGATGTATCTCTTAGCGCCGGAAATCCATGATGTGATATTAGAGGTGTTGAGACCTGCTCTTAATGGAATTTCTGCGGTACCATAGACCTTAACGTCGTCAGCTGAGTCAAAGACATAGAAGTCTAATGGGATGTCGAGAACACTGACAATTGAACCAACTTTAGCCTTGAGGTCCGCCGTTAAGTGGAATGATTCAAGTTTAGCGGTTGTGTAGAAACAATCGATTAAATCCTTGATCTGTGAGAAGTCCCAGAATTGGTCTTCGGAGATGGCTGTCAAACGCTGGACATTTTCATCATCGTAATCGACAAGGCTTGCCTTTACGTCGATTCCTGTTCCTTTAACATCCATCTGAACTCTTAAGTAATCAAGTTCACCTGTTACGGTTCTCTTGATATCGAGTGTTATGTCAGAATCGAATCCGAAGTCTGCAGCATTGATGACAAATGTCATACCACCATCTTCGTTGACTGTTGCGCTCTTGAGAATGTTTGCCTGAAGGAGTGAGAAGTAATTGCCGTTCTGGATATCAGCGATGATTCCGTCCATGGACATTTCAGTTAATGAAGATGTGAACTTGGTGATCTTTGGATCATCATCGTTAATGACGTCCATAACCAAGCCAACGATATCCTTAAGAGTCTGGAATTTGAATTTACCCTTAAGGCTATTTCCGTTAACAGGACCTGTCTGATAGTTGAACTTCATGTCTTCTCTACCGTCTACGTCGATGGTGAGGTCATGATTGATGTCGCCGAATTTTGCGTCATGTTCAATAACGTTGAGGTATGCATTTCCGACTTCGTTTACTGTATCGAACTGAGTCTCAGCAGTGAAATCGAATCCAAGATAATCTCCGGTGCCGGCAATAGATCCTTCAAGTGCAAGACCTGCTTTCTTGGCCTGAGCCACTGTATAGAACTGGTCGTATATATTAACTAGTTTTGTAATTTCTGGATAATCAGCAACTTCAAATGTCTTTGCCTCATAATCTTCGAGCTGAAGTGTTGCATTGAGTTCGAAGTTGGAGAATTTAGCATTGTTAACAGCAATTGAAGCAAGGCTTGTTGCTGTTGACTGAGCGTTTAATGTAACCACCACTTCTGATTCGCTTCCTAAGCCTAAATCATCAAGTGCTACCGCGATTTCAATCTTATTGTCTTCGCAGTGAACATACTTTAAGAGTTCAATTACACCCTGATAGTGTCCATCTTTGATTTCGTTGATAAGGTCGCCTTCAGATACGAAATCAAGAAGGTCATTCATAGAAGATGCATCAGCGTCGCCCATATCATCCTGAATCTTACCGATGAGTTCACCGAGAGTGGTTGTATTTAATGAAGCTTTGAAGATGTCGTTATAGTTGAAGAAGATTGAGTCTTCCTGATAACCAGCCGCAAGAGTCTTTGTATAAGTTGCAGTTCCTTCTTCAGAGGAAACGTCATTTGAGATATCCGCTGCAACGTTATAGATAGAGTTGTTGAGATCTGCGTTGATTGATGCGGAGAGGTCTAAATCTTCGAACTGTTCCTTATCTGCTGTTGAGTAGTCGTGTGTGAGTGTTGCATTTAAACTAACTCCAAACTTCTTTGATTCAACAAGATCGTATGTCTTTTTGATTAAGTCCCAGCTGCTAACAAAGCTTAAGTAGTCTTCTTTGTTGCCGACAGGTTTAAAGTCTCCGGCCACAGATGATGCACCTGTATTCATTTCTACGCCGATATGAACATCGCCTACTGCAATGTCAGCAATTTCTAACTTTGTTAAGTTGTAATCTAAATCAGATTCAACGTGTGCTTCTAATTTGAATGAACCTGTGTCGAGTTTTAAGTCATAACCATAACCGACATCACTTTCAGATGTACATTCCGCACTGAAGTCAAGTCCGTCCATGGACATGCTTGATGTATCCATTGATCCAATGTAGGTGTTGATATCCCAAATGTCAGAGTCAGCACCAACAATATCGACGATGTTCAAGATAAGAGTGTCGAGATCTCCGCCGACCATTCTGTATTTAACACCACTCTTGTTTCCGAATGGAATCTCATCATTGTGTTCTGTGAGGGAGAAGTATAGTCCTTCGTCAGCCAATGTTGCTTCGAGATCTTTTTGAACTCCGTTATAGTCAAGAGTCAAATCCAACTTAACATTGATGTCATCTAAGTCCTGCATACCGAATGCAAGTGTACCCGTGAGGTCAAGCTTGTTTTCGGTTGATGGATTATCATCCTTGTCAGGGAATGTCATAGTAACGTTGACATCACCAGCAAGATGTGGGGCCTCTGCCAACTTTGCGATGAGCAAGTCGCCATGCGAAGGCGCATCTACATCAGGAAGTGGGAGATCAATTGTACCCTGTGAAGGAGATGGAGTCTCTCTGACTTTTGTTGGGACAGAGAAGAAAGCGATAGATGCAGCGATTCCGAAGATTGATAAGAACAATCCTGAATAACCCAGTACTTTCTTTGCCTTTCCGTTTTTATTTCCAGCCATAAATTTAGCTCCTTAAATCTTAATATTCGTACACGTACTCGCACGGAGACGATAATTTAGGTATCTCGATGTCTCCGTCGTATTGATAACGTGATGTCATCGTGCATGTTACCCATGCGCCGATGCTGCCTGTGTTGGCAAAGTATTTCTCAATCGCCAACGACTTGGACAACTTCAAGTCCAAATCTGTTTCAAATACAAGGTGGCAGTACTCGAATGAAGGGAACTTAGGTAAGCTCGATAAGCTCTTCATTTCATAAATGTATTTGATGACCGCCGTAGTTGGATCCATCTCCAAATCGATGATGTATCCATTGTCGGTCTTAACTATCTCGGTCTTGCCATAGCACTTATCAGTGAGTTGCTCTTCTTTAAGAACGGTCGACTCATTGATAACATGCGCTATTGGAGTAGAGATAGGTCGCCCCCATTGGGTAGCGTATTCATCCTTTGTTTGAACGGTGACTTCATCGCCGTCAAATACACCAACCTCAACATTTGAACCCTTACACTTTCCAAAGTAAGTGTTCAATTCATCTCCCTCCTCATAGAATCGCCAAGCAATGTTAACAACCGATGAGAGAGAATTGGACTCCTTGAAGAATTTGTTGCCAACCTTAATCGCGGTTGAACGGATTTCCTGATCGACAACTGAAGCCCTACCGGTTCCATAACCTTGGCATAGAACTTTATCTTGGTGACAATAGAGAGCCAAAGCCAAGTTCGCGATTTGTCCAGGAGTGTATTTTTCCTCCCAAGCAACCTTAGTTCCGCTGTTCATTTCTTTTTGATAGGACTGGTAATACGCGTCGTAGTCAACGTTATAGCTGCTCGCGTCAATCGAACCGTAATCGACTTCTTCGCCGCCATAGAAGGAATTGTGGAACCAGATTCCAAATCCAACTCCACTTCCAGCTGCCGCGACAGTGATTGCACTTATGGCTATCCATGTACTAAGTTTTACTGATGCTAGTTTCGTAAGTAGTTTCATATACGTATCACCAGTGTGTATTGTACATAGGTATGTGTGCAAGCACTATCTAGGCGCACGCAAGCATAGTGTAGAAATGAATTCTTCGAATCGTAGAATTTAATTTCTTTCGATAAACACTATAGTTTTTAACATTACTTTTATCTCGTTCTCAAAACTAGATGTTTCATGATTCCTGAAAAAACTTGAAGAAATTGACCAAATATACTAATGTTTTGAGCATAAATATGGCTGATTTAAACGAGATTGTAGCAACAAACTTAATAGAACTCAGAAAGAGAAGACACCTCACACAAGTGGAACTCGCTGAACAGATTGGATATAGCGACAAGAGCATCTCAAAATGGGAATTAGGCAAATCCATTCCAAGCGTTGATATCCTGAAACAGTTTGCGGATTTCTATGGTGTCACTGTTGATTTTTTGATTACTGAAAACGCCGCAAAAAAGAAGATTTCCGTCGATAAATCAATGGAGCATCTAGGACATAAAATAACATTCATACTCTTAGGAGTATGTGTTGTATGGCTAATCGTGATAGCGATATTTGTGGCAAATATCGATACAAATCCTTGGCCACTATTTGTTTGGGGAGCCCCTGCCACTTTCTTGGTTGTCGCAGGTTTCTCTTATTATTATTGGAGAAAGAGGCTTCCGTTCTGGATTTCGTCATCAGCTTTCGCATGGACGTTGATCACTGGATTCTTTGTCCAATACATTGCCATAGACCCGACTCACCCGATCTGGTACGTTTACCTCATTGGAATTCCGGTACAAGCTGGCATTATCCTTCTTGCTTCACTCAAATAAAAAGCGCGGTTTCTACTGCGCTTTTTAAATATTTTCCAATTCGTCGATTAGTATGAACTCGTACATGACATGCATATTTGCAGCTTGCCTTTTCCTTGACTCTAATTCAGGTTGATTTAGACATAGTAAGTAATCGGTATTGTTGCCAAACCTAACGAATAACAAGTCGCGTTTATATGCGATATCTATTGCCCTGTTAACAAAATCTAGATTCTCCTGTGCTTCCCTGGATAAGGAAATCCTGGCTCCTATATAACCTGAGTCATGGACATATGGACCACATTCTCGACAGTATTCAACATAACACTGTCTAGCCTCTTTCTCTTCCTCTTCCCTTTGGAGTTCTTTGATCGAATTGATTGGCTTGTATGAAATTTCATTCATCAATCCATCGAGCGTGGTCCCGCGTTTCTCTAAAAGACCCTTTAGGACAAGCATTGTAAATTCTGAATCGTCTCTCGAACAATGTTCAGATAATCCGATCGGATGTTCAATAGAGACATATTCTAGGTAAGCTTTTCCAAGACCGATCGACTTCTCGTCATCGCGATCATATTTAACGAACTCAGCCACATCAACAGCTTCATAATCGAAACGATCATAGCCATATCTTCCCAACGTGTAGTTTAGGAATCGTACGTCATTATCAACTGCATAGCCTATAACAAGGTTGTTCGGATTCATTATTAATTGTTGAATTCGGTCATAAAAGTTAGGGAACTCAGGAGCAGCCCTATATGTGTCATAGCTGAACGCGAACGTAAGACCTTCGATAGGACGATCTTCTGTAATAAACCTCTCTCTTCTTCCTTCGTCATCGAAACCAGGATTGATAATCATGAGGTCTTTTTCAAGAATATTAAAATCCTCATCGGTAAGTACATAGCCGAATTCACAGATTTTACCGCCACCCGTACTATTGGCGCATTCCAAATCGAAAAAAAGATAATTCATAAACTATAGTTTGTCGTATTTCGTTGATTTGCCTTTTGCCTTATCAACAGGATATTTGTTTTCGTTCTTTTCCATTTTGGAATTGATGATTTCGTCTGGATCAAGACCGAGTTTGTCAGCCAAGTTTTGGCAATAGACCATAACATCGGCAAGCTCTTCTTTAACCGCTTCCAAATCGAAGTCTTCGTTGTTCCACTGGAAGCATTCTAAAAGTTCGGCAGATTCAATAACGATGCTCTTTGCAAGATTCTCTGGCGAATGGAATTGGTCCCAATCACGGTCCTCAGTAAATCTTCTTATTCTTTCAACTGTTGCCTCTTTCATAACTAAGCCTCCGTTGAATTGTCTTCCGGTTCAGGAATGATGTAATCAAGTAAACCTCTCATCGGCATATACATATACTCTTCATCACCGATGTCATTCATCGCGTTCTCAATTCTCTGTTCAACATTTTCAAGAATTCCATCTTCGCAATACGTGACAATGTGAAGTTGTCCTCCGATGACAACCGCCTTATATTGAGGAACAACGGTATTGAATTCATTCAATAATTCATATACTTCTTCTCTTGGTTCAATCTCACCCATGATGAAATCAACTCTCATTGTATCGTTCTCGCCAAGTCCGATGAGTATATCAATATGATGCTCATATGGTTCAATGGAAACAGGCGAATAAATATATCCGAATTCACCCTCAATCTGGGATGATGTCATATCAAGTCCCCAAGAAAACATCAGTTCCTTGATTCTTTCCGTTGCCTCTATAACGTCCATATAATTTACCTCAACTTGGGATATATTATATTCCCAAAAGATTTGATAAACTATATTTGTCTAGAAGCATTGGGGCAGTTCCTACATTCAGAAATAGGAATCTTAAATCCGGCGCGTTGTTGAAAGCTCACCCTGGTAGTGAGAATCCTGAACGCCTGAGGGGGATTCCGCCCTTAACCTTAAGGGAATTGACACGCTTCTGGGCACTTTTTTATTCCCATAAAGAAAAGCGGTCGTTTGAAGTGCTAGGATAAAAGTGGAC
>DCHU01000078.1 GCA_002314915.1 Caryophanales bacterium UBA1744 | reverse complement strand
ATTTTCTTTACGCCTTTTGGAAGGGTGATGGAAGTAACTCTGTTGCAACCATTGAATGCGTATCCTTCGATGACTTCGAGGGTGGAAGGCAAATTGACTGCAGATAGAGTTGTGCAACCGGAAAGAGCCTGCCATGGAATCGTTTTAATTCCTTCTTCGAATGTGATTGTGTTCAATGAGCCCATTGACGCGAATTGAAGGACCTCATCGGCGTCGTTGCCTAAGAATTCAACGGAACCAGGAATTGTTAATGTTTGGATTCTGTTGTTTAGCCAGAACGCCCTGATTCCGATGGTCTTTAATCCGTATGGTAGGTGCACGTTTTGAATTGAAGCGTCGCAGAATGCTTGATTCTCGATTCTCTTGAGCTGAGATCCTTCGGTAGTTTCAAAGTTTCTGATCACTTCTACGCTTTGGAACGCCATTTCGGCAATTGTCTCAACCGTGTCAGGGAGAACGTATGTTTCAAGATTCAACGCTAATGGAGCCTTGATGATTGTTTTCATGTCATGGTCATAAAGAACGCCATCAACGGATTTGAGATAAGGGTTTGCTGGGTCGACTTCAATCCATCCGACAGAATGTGATGCATAGTCTGAAATGAATAAAGGAGCAACTTTTTTGACATTCTTACCGAGGAAAACGCGTTTTGCGTAATGAGTGTCAATTGCAAAATCCCTGATTTCTGTGACCGGATATGATTTTCCGTTGTACATGATCTCATCCGGGATATAAACGTCCTCGTTTGCGCGGAATGCGTCATTATAGACGTATAACATGACCTCGCTCATTTCCTCGTCCGCGAATGTCCATGTGTAGTTATCGGTCTGCGTATAATCGATTTCTTTATAAGTGGCTTTATACTGGATGGTGTTGATGTCTACATATTTATCCTGCCACCCATCGAATACATAGAAATAAGTCGCATCCATCTCTCTATGAGGTGTTTCGCCTTCATAGACCGGAATCGCTTTTCCGAATGGGACGGTGCTTTGCTGGAGTATTGTTCCATCATAGTTGACGTATTTGACCAACAGTTCTTCACTACTAGGCGTAAGAGCTGTGTTTCCTCCGTTATTTCCGCCGTTGTTAGGGTTGTTTGCACATCCAACGACAAAGAGCGGGGCCAATAATAATGGGAGCAGTTTAACTATTTTCTTATTCATTTTCGTTCCTCCTATTCCAAATATAAGTAGATGTAAATTACATATTCGCTGCCGTTCGATAAGATGAACAAATCGAGACTTGGGGTAACTGTAATTCCGGCAGCTGTCGTAATAGATGAATCGCGATATATGCTGTATCCTCCGTAGAGGTTTTCCATGATGGTGGTCCAACCATAATCAACGAGCTTGTTGATGTAATCAGTTAAATTGACCTGGGCGTTTTCGGCCGTATATCCGATTGGTAGAATGAATTCTCTGTACTTGCTATCAACTCCAAGGGTAGCAACAGGACATGTTCCGCCTAATGTAGGGATAATGCTCAGGATCGATTCATCCTTAACGTAATCCACTAAAGCGTCGTATGCTTCTTCTTGTTCAAAGAACAAATCTTTCCAAGTTAGAGGTGAGCAGTCATCCTTCACCTTTGATGGATCAAGAGCAATACTTGTCGTTCCAATGTTTGTGATTGTTGTTTCTTCTTTGAAATCTATTCCAACGTTTGTGAGAGTGATTTTTCCTTCCTCAATCTTGATTGTTAAATCGGATACATTCGAGAAGGAGAAAACATTATAAGCTGAGGTTGATGGTGAGATAGATGGAACGGTCTGCTTGATTCTATATGTTCCATCGCTGTTCTCAACGAATACTGCCGCCGAGATCTCTAGGGCCGGAAGGAACTGAGACATGTCAGCGTCTTTGTAGCCTGTGCCGTATTGGTAGTATTCTCCGTTAATCTCTCTTGCCACCATGACTTTCGAACCTTCGGTGTAATATGCCTTATGCAATGTGGCATTCTGACCATAATTCCAGTCGTACTGGTGATAATCAATCACACCTTTGTTTACCTTTGCCTCCACTTCGTATGAAAGCTTTCCGGATGAGTAGTACTTGATATTTTGGGTGTAGTTTGATTCTTTTAGTTTTGCAAAAGCCTTTGTGAGGTTGTTGTCTCCAACTTCATCAAACTTCTTTACTTCTTTGACCTTTACGTTTTCGCCCAACGCTTTGAAGTCTCCTTCGACATGATATGTAATTTGGGTGGAAGAGTCTGCTGAGTAAGGCTTGTAGTCGGCGATGAATGAGGTTACTTTGTAACCGTCTGTATAAAGGGTCAATGTCTTTAATGCTGCTGAGAAATCACAGATGAGTCCGTGTCCGAGTGCCTCGAGGCTTGTTCTGTCCTCGTCGTTGAGCACTGTGATTACGAATTCTCTTCTTGCATCACCTTTGGAGATTTCTTCTTGATAAAGTTTTTTGAAACCTTCGTCAAAGCCTGATCCGCCAAATCGCAAGCCATTTCCGTCGGATGAGTGGATGATATCTCTATGAATTTCGTTGTCGATTCCTAAATAAACTTGAGCGGCATATTTGAAAATACCTTCCGCCTCGACATTTATTGAGCCTACCAATTGTTCTTCGGTGATGGAACTAATCTTGTCTTTCTCTTCATATTTTTGAAATGAATACTGATCTCCGTTTGCTTGAGAAGAGATCCTGTAATAGCTGTTGGTTTTCTTGGTTTGATAGTTATCGTTTACTGCTGTGGTCTTCGTGACGGTGGCTGAAAAATCATAAGCGGTCTGCAAACTCTCTAACATATCATCTGTTAATTCGTCGCTATAGACTTGTTTTCCATTGGAGTTGCCCCCTGTTCCACAAGCCGTTAGAAGTAATACCAATGGTAATAAGTTTCTTTTCTTCATCCTGCTCTCCTTAGAATGACTACTATACTCTCGCACATTACACAAGCGCACATCAAATT
>DCHU01000056.1:25960-32323 GCA_002314915.1 Caryophanales bacterium UBA1744 | reverse complement strand
CCGAAAGATAGATTACGGCGAATACAGCCGTGATTCCAAACGCGATGAGTATCGCAAAGAGGAAAGACCTGATGACCCTGTAACAGCCTCTAAACGGGCCCATAAGGTATTTGCCGAACGAGGATGTGATACCGTTATTGGTAAAACCAATGCCAGCCTCAACGTCTGCGCATATAACCTGATTGGTGAACAGGAGAGGAATGAGCAGGAATGGGATTGTGATATAGAGCGATTGGGATGCGATGATGGCCAAACCGAAAACGATGACGACCGCCATGATGAAGATGATGGTCATCGGGAGGTTTCTAAAGAAATACTTCCTGAACTTCTGTCCAGGAGCGAGGAGTTCTTCTTTCTCGTCCATATTACTTCTCCTCTCCGATCGTATTGGAATCGTGGAGGTCCAAGATAACCTGTCTAAGGGTTACGTCTGCGAATGGTTTAACGTCATCTGACTCATATCTCTTGATGACTTCCTCTAGTTTGCTGACTGGAACAAGGATTGTTTCACCAACTCCAGTATCAAGTCTCTGAACAAAGCAATCATCATTAATGATGACGATTCCCTTGATAAATGATTTGTTGATGTTCGTGGACATGCAGAAAGCGTTTATGATCTCGTTGTTGACCTGGATTGGGTTTCTGAAGTCCTGCTTCTTGTCATCTTTAGAATAGAAGACCCAGATCTTGTCATCCGATCTAGCCTCAATTACTCCGTTGAAGTAGCATTCCGAGATGAGATAGAGGTATTTGTCTCCACCGATGATGTGGTGAATCTTTCCAACTGGTCTAGTTCCTGATTTGACTTTGATGTTGTTTACGAGGTAAAAATCGAAGTCATTCGCGACTCTTAAGACCCTCTTGTAGAACATCTCAGGAGTCTTGTGTCTCCAGAGCCAATTCTTGATCGGGGTATAAATTAACCACGCAATAAGAAGACCACCAGTAATGATGGCCGCGACAATATAAATTGTGAGTCTTACTTCGTAGGTCATAGTCTCCTTATTAGTTTGTTAATTTAGCTGGTGTATCCTGGCTCAAGATGTAATCGAGCTGGGATTTGAAAAGGTCCTGAGGAACAACGTCCATCATGAGGTCATGGCAGATAGAGATCTTTGAGTTCTCTTCTGAAACGATGATTGTGACTGCATCAGAGTTCTCTGAGATACCCATAGCAGCCTGGTGGCGAGCGCCATATTTGCCTGTTAATGGTCTCTTGGTTGATTCGTAGAAGACAGCGCCAGCGATGATCTTGTTGTCCCGGATAACAACAGCACCATCGTGTAAACGTGTTCCAAGGTAGAAGATTGTCTCTAAGAGTTCAGCGTTTACGATAGCGTCTAACTGAACGCCCTTCTGCTTAATAATAGGCTCAACTGTATCTGTGTTGAGGATGTCGTCTTTTCTGAGGATGGTGATTAAAGCGCCTGTTCCGTGATTGGAAAGGAAGAGAACCGCTTTGGTGATTTCATCGATAACACCACTCTTGTCATAAATGGTGACCGCCTTCTCGGCTTTCTTTTTAGCAAAGATCTGAGAGAGGGATTTGGCTTTGCTGCCTGAAGCGAAGAACCATTTGAAGTCAGCGAAGTTAGCAAAGAGTGAGATGCCGACACCCATCATAAGTCCTGAAGCGGCAACGTATGAGAGGATAGGGAGCTTGATAATGATTCCGACGCAAAGAAGGACGACGCATGACGTTGTGTAGATATGGACGAATTTCTTTCTGCAAAGTCTTAAGAAAGGTAATCCGATTGCGGTTAAAAGAACAATGCAGACGATCAAGTCGATCAGTCCGTTCCAATCAAGTGGGTTGAAGATGGTTGTCATATGCGTACGCTCCTGCTGAAAATCACGAACTTCGGTTCGTTATTTTTAAGTTTAACAACATTTCCAGAGTTTTAAAGTCGCGTATATATGTGCAAAAGGAAATACAGCGTTTTTGCGGAGTAAAAATGTTCATTTATTTTATGTTTTATAAGCTAAATACGATGATGACAACGATTCCTGCGGTTAAGAAGCCTAAGCCAAGTAGTGTCTTCCAAGTGAACTTCTCTTTGAGTATCACTGCAGAGAATAACATAGTTAAAAGAATAGACAGTTTGCCTATCGAGTTAACTGCAACAGGGTTTGCGTCCTCAATCGCTAGAGCGGTGTATTCCGCAATCCAAGCGACGCCCGTCGCAATTCCAGAAAGCGTTAAAAATATCCACGATTTTGGAGAAATCTTTGAAATTCCTTGATAATCCTTTCGGAAGAGAACGATTGTTACAGCGAAGATGAAGACCACTATCGTTCTGAATAAAGTACCAACATCACCGCTAATTCCAGAGAGACCCATCTTAACAAAGAGGGCTACCAATGAAGCAAACACCGCGGACAGGATTGCATATACCACCCATGTCTTTGATTTGATTCCGTCTTTTCTATGGAAGTCCAACATCAGGATTGTTCCGACAAGCATCAAAGCCATCGACAGCACTACCATCGAGATGGTGAGTGGATCTCCGTTATTCGTGGTCGGACCGAAGAAAAAGATCATGAAAAGGATGCTTGTTAATATGAAACTGGACTTGTCGATAGGTGCAATTTTGTTGACCGTTCCAAGTTTGAGAGCTCTGTAATAACAAAGCCACGATAATCCAGTCATTAGTCCAGATAATCCAAGGAACACCCAGTTCCTAACATTAAATGAAGGCACCGTATGTATGCTGCCTGTGATTAGGCACATGATGACTGCGCACACGATAACAACACCGGTCCTATAGGCCGTGGCAAGATTGGAGTTTACGTCTTTGATTCCAATCTTTGCGAATATGGTGGTAAGCGAGGTTGCCACTGCCGCCACAAGAGCGAGAATTAACCAAGTCATAACAATAGTATGGCACTATCCACTTAAGTGGGTTAGCAAAAAGAAAAAAGGCCGAAGCCTTTAATCTATATTAGTTATTTGGCGTAAAAGAGGACTTGAGAGAGCAGGTTCTATTAAATACGAGATTGTCTCCGGTTGAGAGCTTATCAACGCAGTAATAGCCGTTTCTCATAAGCTGGAAGTGATCGCCTGGCTGGACATCTTTTGCAGCGACTTCGACGAAGCCATTTTTGACCTGCCATGAATCCTTATTGAGTCTCTCGATGAATGAGAGTCCCTTTGTCTCCTCTGTTTCGTCAAAGATGAGAACATCGAATAAGTTGAATGTAACCGGCTTGCAAGTTGATGCTTCGCAGAACTGGATTGTTCCGTTTGGCTTTCTTTCTTTGAAGTCGAGTCCAGATCTGGTTGCTGGATCATATGTGCAGTGAACAAGAGTGATCTTTCCATTCTCGTCCTTCTCGACTGAGACAGCCTTAACGAAGTATGAGTTCATGAGTCTGACCTCGGAATCGAGAGCGAGTCTCTTCCACTTCTTGTTAGGCTTAACCTCAACGAAGTCATCTCTGTCGATGTAGAGATTCTTGGAGAACGCAATCTTGTGAGTGCCCATCTCTAAGTTTTCCATGTTGTTGGAAGCATCGAACCACTCGACCTGGCCTTCTGGATAGTTGTCGATGACGATTGGAAGCGGATCGAATACCGCCATGAATCTTGGAGCGATGAGTTTCTGATCTTCCATAAGGAAGTGATCAAGGTTTGCTGCTTCTGTAGTTGAGTTGATACGGCTTAAGCCTGTGTAAAGGATGAACTCCTTAATTGCACTGGCGGTGAAGCCTTTTCTTCTCAAGCCAACAAGCGTTGGCATACGTGGGTCATCATAACCTGTGACGTATCCGCCTTCGACTAACTGACGAAGGTAACGCTTGGACATGATTGTGTTGGTGATGTTGAGACGGCCCCATTCATACTGATGAGGGACGTTCTCCATCTCGCACTTCTCGATGAACCAGTCATAAAGAGGTCTGTGGTTATCATATTCGATTGAACAAAGTGAGTGTGTGATGCCCTCGAATGAATCCTGCAATGGATGAGCAAAGTCGTACATTGGGTAAATGCACCACTTATTGCCTTGTCTATGATGCTCTCTGTGGAGAATACGATACATGACTGGGTCTCTCATATTGATGTTTGGAGAAGCCATATCGATCTTTGCACGAAGTGTCTTTTCTCCATCGCCGTATTTGCCCTCCCTCATCTCTTCAAAGAGCTTGAGGTTTTCTTCGACTGAACGGTCTCTATATGGTGAATTCTTACCTGGTTCTGTCAAAGTGCCACGATATGCGGTTGTCTCTTCCTGAGAAAGGTCATCGACGTAAGCGAGGCCCTTTTTGATTAAAAGGATTGCCTTTTCGTAGGTTTTTTCGAAATAGTCACTTCCGAAGAAGACGTTTGTTGGGACGTATCCGAGCCACTTTAAGTCTGCGATGATGCCATCGACATACTCAGCGCCTTCGTTAACTGGGTTGGTGTCGTCAAAACGTAAATTTGTTGTTCCATTGAATGCCATAGCTAACTCAAAGTCGTTGATGATAGCTCTAGCGTGACCGATGTGGAGATATGCGTTTGGTTCTGGTGGGAAACGGGTAGCGATGTGGTCGACCTTGCCTTCTTTAAGGTCGTTCTCCATGATGGTCTTGATAAAATTATTAATCTCTGCCATAAAATTCACCTCGGTGATATTTTACTCACTTGCACACCTATTAGAAGAAAATATTAATATTTTGCGAAAAAATAAGGCCCTTTATTACAAAGGACCTCTTTGGTTAATGGAGCACTAGACGAGAATCGAACTCGCATGACCAGCTTGGGAAGCTGGAGTTCTACCACTGAACTACTAGTGCATAAAAGCCCTTTAATAAGGGCATTTAGTTTATGACTTGCCGTTAGTGCTTGCGGATACCGCCGCCGTTAGCACCCTTCTTGTGGACTAAGACTGTGTTCTCGCCGTCGCCAAGGGACTCCGCATAAGCGGTTGCTTCCTTCTGTGTCTTGAAGGTTTTGATGATTTTAGCCTTTCCGCCGTCGAGTTTTGATCCTCCTGCTAAAGTGACTCTCCACATCTTTTTGTCTTCGGTCTGGGAGACGTGATAGACCTTTGTTGGTGCTGCTTTTGTAACTGGCATTGTTGGACTCCTGGAATTTATCGATATTGTAGACTAATTACATAAAGTAATAAAGCCTGTCATTCAAAAAATAAAGACAAAAGCACCCAAAATGTTAATTGGACCCAAAAGGACAACTTTTTTGTTATAATCTACAGCATGGAAAAACACTCTCTCATCGCATTTGATTTGGATCTCACATTGCTGGACACTTTGGAAACATCCAAGCTTGCATATAGACATGCATTTGAATCCATTGGCAAGACATTCGATGATGATACCGTTGTCCATAATCTCTCGCTTCCACTGGCAGACACTTTTGCAAATATTGGCGACCCGACCTTAGACTACAAAACCTTCTTTGACGCTTTCATCTCAAAAGCAGCAGAGACTTTCCTTGATGGCTCTCATTTTTATGATGATGCGATTGATGCAATTAAGCATTTGAAAGCAGATGGGAAAACGCTAGCGATAGTGACAAATAGACCGATGCCCGTCGTACTTTTAGCGCTAGAAAAAGCGGGATTATCCTCGTATTTCTCGTCTATTATCACTTCTGACAAGATTTCAAAACTCAAGCCAAACCCAGACCCAATCTATATGTGTTTAGAGGAGACTGGCTTCAAAAAGGAAGACATGGTCTACATAGGAGACGCAAGGAACGACTGGATGGCAGCCGTTAATACGGGTGTGGACTTTATTGCCGTAGAGAGATATAACAATTGCGCATTCCCTGCCAAAAAGAAGATAGAGAATCTTGCGGAGCTAACTGAATAAAATGAAGAAGAGCATTTGGAACTATTTGATTATCGGATTGAATCTAATGATGATCATCTGCATTTTCATCCCGTTTTTTGAAGGCGGATGCTGCTTGGTGAACTCCGCTGGAGAGGTTAGTTGCACTACCACTTACGAATCTATTCTCGCTAGATTTAACAACGGGGGCATTTGGACAATCTTGATTATTGTCCTCCATATGTTAGTGGCTGGTTCTGGCATGGTCATGGGAATGGTCAGCGACCTGTTCAAAGGCGACAAGAGATTTATTATCTCAAGCATTGCGTTAACGGCGGTTGCACTCATTTCTTACGTTCCTATTGTCTATTTCTCCTTCTGGCTATACGGTACTTGTTAAATAATTCGTCTTTTTTAAAATTCCTGCTTGATTAACAAGTAGCCGTTTGCATATAATATGCTTCGCGTTATCGGAGACGGTAACGTTAATATACATCTGGGTGTTTAGCTCAGCTGGGAGAGCATCTGTTTGACGTACAGAAGGTCAGGGGTTCGATTCCCTTAGCACCCACCAGATAGAAATCAACGCCG
>DCHU01000056.1:11916-25889 GCA_002314915.1 Caryophanales bacterium UBA1744 | reverse complement strand
GGTGCTGTCATGTTTAAATGGTGCCGACTAACGGACTCGAACCATCGACCTGCTCTTTACGAGGGAGCTGCTCTACCAACTGAGCTAAGTCGGCGCGCAAATAATATATAACAACAATGTTGTTTTAACAATATTAATCGCGAGGGCTTAACCTCAATACCGTGAAGAATACGGATAAGGCCAAGAAGACATTTGCCAAGCCATCGAAATCCATATAGAGAATATTGAATGACCCGAGTTCCACTATCGTCAATACAGTCGTAACTCCATTGAAGATAACCGTAAGTATCGTGAATATGAGAGAAAGAATAAAGATTACTTTGTAATTGTAATATCTTCTCGTGATGTATTGCCTCGTTCGTATGTACGCGAATACGCCCGTTACAACAGATCCTGCCATCAACGAGAAAATCGCTATTCCAACAATGGTGTATATGATGTCTCCGCTGGCTATATACGCATATATGGATGACATGTTAAAGAGAAGCATCTCAACCGCGTTAAATGTAATTAAGAAGATAAACATCATCATTCCAGAGTAAGCGGAATAGTTGCTGTTTATGTTGCCGCTCAACAAGTAATAGCAGACAAGAACCATTACAAGGAAAGAGATGATGCTGAAAACAACATACGATGAGAACGATGTTTGCGAGGCTGACCACATATCGATTCCAAATCCGGCAAGGACCATGATGGCGCCGAGCATTGCGAATCCGATAGCTAAATACTTCTTCCAATTAAATTTCATGATTGAAGTTTATCACTTAGTGAGACCATCAAAAAGGGTATACTAGTCTATAGAAAGTAGATTTATGGTCAAGCCGCAGTTTTCTCATCAGACAACAAAAGAATTCAAATCCGTTTGGGATAGTGTTTTTGGCGGTTCGATAACTCTCAACAAGGACACGTACACAATCTATCTTTGCGTGATGGTTAATGGCACTCCCATATCATGCTGCGAGATAGTCGAAAGGGATCCCGAGAATTATTTGATAAACAATATTGGCGTCCTTAAGGAGATAAGGCATAGGCAAATAGCCCAATACACGCTTAGATTTGCTGAGACAAAAATCAGAGAGATCGGTGGCATGAATTCATTGGTTAGGGTTTCTCCTGAATATGAACACCACTACAAACAACTTGGATATAAAGAGCATCTTGGCGGAGAGATAGTTATGGAGGAAAACGCTGCAAAAATCGAAATGATTAAGGTTTTGCATAAGAAAAAATCCCGCAAATAGCGAGATTTATTCATGTTTTTCAATTGTGAATCGATATAGCCTGCATTTATCATCCTGCATAATGCCGGCTTTTCTTTTCGCCAATGCAAGTTGTTCAGCAGCGGTATGAACGGTCGATAATCCAGGCAGTAATGTTGCATGCTTTCCATCGTACTCCACCACTAAGCCATAGACATTTGGATCCAGGTCGGTGACTGATTTAACTTCCATTAAGCCGGTGACAACAAAAACGCTCATTGTCAGGAAGTCTAAATCTTCTTTCGAGATAGGATTGAATCTAGGATCTTCCGTAGCGGCCTTCATCGCGTTGGTCACAATTTCCGTTGCGACGTTTTTGGTCAATCCTTTTGCAGAGCCAAGGCAGCCACGCAAGGCGCCTTTTTCTCTAATAGTGATAAATACACCTTTTTGTCCTTCAAACATCTGAGGCGGTAGATTAGACGGTATCCTTAGTCTTCTGCCAGTAGTTACATATGTTTCAATAGAGTGCCTTGCAAGAGACACATATTTGTCCTCATGTTCTTTCTTTTTAGAAACGTTGACCAATTCATTATTTAAATAAAGATCGCCAAACGCTCTGGAGTCATCTTTTTCTTTAACGCTGAATTCCGCAACGGTAAGTCCAGTACCAAGTTGACCCTCATATGAATATATAGAAGAGGTGACGGCAGACTTATCCAAAGTTCCCGCCAAAATGGTCATTACTCTGTGACAACATTGTTTGGAGTCTTCGAGCATTTCCTCAGGGAATGAGAATAAATCTAAAAAATTAGCAGAGGAAATGAGTTTATTGAACCTGGTGTCGTATTTCGCGCCAACAGGATTAAAACCATAAGGAGCATCACCGGTTAAACAGTGGGATAAATCTCCGGAAGCCACCACAACCACTTTTTTACCAAGTTCATTGGAAACCTTTTTGATTACGCATCCAAGCTTGTAATGATCAATTAAAGGAAGGCCCGAAACACCCAATCTGACTAAGTTATATGACCTATATTTCTTATTGATAAAATACAAAGGAATCATAGTGCCATGGTCTAGATAATGACGATTTTCTGCATCAATCCCCGCTGAAATGCCCTCAGAATGGCATAAAGCGCAGAAAGATTTGACGAATTCTCTATCGTAATAGTTTCTAAATGTTATGTCGTATGCGTCATATTTGGCTAACGATCCAATCGCAACATCTCCATCGCTAACCTGAAAATAATCCGAGTAAGCTTCGGAGTGCGCGCTAATCATAACAATGGTGTCTGGTTTCAATTCCGCGATACGGGTTGCAACCTTATCCATCGAATTAACTGTTCTAAAAATTAAGTCCTCGTCGCCTTTGCCGACCTGTGGAATTGCACAGGCAGGATGTGGAACAAGGAATCCGGCAATAATAGGCATGGCAATTTTATAGCACAAAAATAAAAACTTGGTTACATATTCTTGAATTTAGATACAAGAAAAGGCACCGCCATTACAACGATGCCATTCTTTCAACTGGAAAAGGACAACAAAAATAAAACAAATTATTGTTATTCCACTTCTTCGTAGTAATAAGAATAATCTATGCCCTTAATAATCAATTCTCTATTCTGAAAATCGTTTGTTAAGGCATTTTTGATAAGTTCAAAAATAGTTTGTGGCGATGATGGAGATATTCTCATAGCATTTAAATAATCACTTTTATCAATTTTTGACCAATCAACGCATTTCTTTAAAGAGCGAATCAGGATTTGATCAAGCCAAATTCTAGTTGACCTACCGTTTCCCTCCATAAAAGGGTGTGCAATATTCATTTCAACATACTTATCAACAATGTGTTCAATAGTATTTTCAGGCATATTATCAATATCTTTTAAAATGCTTGGTAGATACAAAGCGTTCGCAAACATGAAACCACCTTTTGATATGTTTTTGTTTCTGATTGTTCCAGCGAAGTCATATAAACCTTCAAATAAATACGAATGAATTTGTTGAAGCCCTTTTATTGTTCCAATCTCAATATCGTTTATTATGCCGGAATTGATTAAATCATAAGCCTTCTTCTTGCTTTGCTCATCCAACGGGTCATTACTTCCTCTTAACCATTCTTTTAAAACTTTCCTATGTTTGTTTGGAAGAACATCCAAAAGTAAGTCTATTCCTTGAATAGTTAAACAATCAGTATTATATGCTTTTCCATCTGATGCAGTCATTTTCAGTTGCTTGCAATTTGCTAACAACTCTTCATGTCTGCTCTTGATTGTATACCAGTAAATCCTAGGATTTGAGGTATCAATAACCGCTGCAATCAAATCAATAGCACAAACTAACCACAGCGAAGTATCTTGGTCCCATCTAGATCGGACAGGTTTTTTATTAAAATATCTGATTGAAGTTTTCTCTTTCATAGCACAATTATTCTAGCATAAATTATGTCAGTTATCTACAAAATGCAAGCAACTGAAATATTGAATATTCAACAAAAAACAGCATTGAAATTTTACCAATGCTGTTGTGCTCAAATGGTGCCCGGGACCGGACTCGAACCGGTACGATATCGCTATCGGCAGATTTTGAGTCTGCTGCGTCTACCATTTCGCCACTCGGGCGCTCCGAAATTATAAGTCTAAATATATCCGAATGTCGATAAGAACAATTAAATATTTGAACTAATTTGCTCAACTATAAAGGAAGCGAGTTCTTCTTTTGAGGAGACACAGGCATCTTGCGACCATAACCTGATGGAGGAAATTACCGAGCTCAACATCGCGAATCTAGTGTAAACAATTCGGTCCATCTTCTTGCCGTTTGTTTGTCTATATAGTCCAAAAAATGTCATGTAGATATTTTCAACAAGACCACTATTAGATTGTGAGAGAACGGTTCTAAATACCCTTTTTGACTTTTTAACAACATCCAGAAGAGAAGAAACGAATGCGGTTAAATCACCATCCGACTCTTGGAAAAGGGTATATGAATCAGAAATCAAGCGGTCCTGGAGGGCCATTAAGACCTGCTCAATATTCGTGTAGTGAAGGTAGAAAGTAGATTTATTGAGGTCAGCTTGCTTAACAAGATCGCTAATGGATATCTCATTTAAATCCCTTTTATTCAACAAAGAAACAAGGGCGTTAATGAATTGATTTTCACTTCTTACAAATCTTCTATCTATTTTTGCCATACATATATATTACTTTAAAATAAAGTATTGTTAAGACTTTTGTCTATTAATAGACTTCTTTCTATTTTATTAATTTATAAAATTAAAAGCCAGCGAACTGGCTTATTATTTTTTGGCGTGCCCGGACCGAGTCGAACGGTCGACCTTGGGCTTCGGGGGCTCACGCTCTATCCAACTGAGCTACGGGCACACGCAAGAGTAATATAAATATTAATGAATTAATCTACAAGTAAATTAAAAGCCCTAAACTCTTCGCTTAAGGCTGTTTTATCTATTGGTGCACTGAATGAGACTCGAACTCACACGGATTTCTCCAACGGCTTCTGAGACCGCAGCGTATACCATTTCGCCACCAGTGCATGAAGATTAAAGGCTATTTGCCAATAATCAGGGCCAGGATTCCGCGCAGCAGTCGATGGTTAGCTGAGAACACGATGAATGGAACCAGTCTATCTGGCAGTCCGCTTGCCGTAGCCATAGAGATAGGCGAATTGAGAACCATCTTTGTGTAATTCTCGTGCTCAGCTTCGGTAATCAGACCCTTTTCGACGTTCGCATAAGATCCATTTACAATGGAATTCTTAACGATTGCGCCAATAAACGTCTTGGAGATGTCGTTAAACGTTGAATGACATGTAAATCTTCTAGGTTCAGCAAACTTAGGCTCAGAACGTCCCAAATGCTCATAGAATAGTTTATTAGGGACCATGTAAAGGCCGTTCTTGCTTAAACGGAAATACGAACTGTTAACGTTCTTTGCGTCGCATCTATCAGATGACTTAACCTCAATCTTCTGATGCAATTGAATCTTCTCGCAAGATGAACCGATTTGGATGTCGTACTTGCCAGCCTGTAAACAGTATTGGTCAAATTTTGGATCGAAGTATGAAAGGTTCTTAACAGGAATCTCAATTGTGACCCTCTTTGCCTGTCCAGGCTTCAAATGGACCTTGTAGAAGGCTCTAAGCTCTCTAGTTGGACGAATAATGGAATCTTCTAAAGAAACCCCCTTAGCGTCTATAAATGATGAGTAAATCTGAGCAATCTCAGATCCGAACACCTTTCCAGTATTTTTTACGGTGAAAGATAACTTGATAGTGTCCTCTTTTTCGTGAGTAAGTTTTTCGAGTTTTAAATCATCATATTCAAAAGTCGTATAGCTTAAGCCGTGTCCGAATGGGAACAACACTTCACGTCCAGATGATAAGTAATATCTATATCCAACGAAAATGGATTCTTTATAAGGCGATGTATAGCGATGCTTTCCGTAGAACTCATAGCTTGGGACATCCATTTCTCTAACAGGCCATGTTTCAGCCAATTTACCGGACGGATTAACCTTGCCAGTGATAATGTTATTTAGAGCTTCAGCGCCGGCCTCTCCAGGCAAGTACTGAAGAACAATAGCGTCTGACTTCATCGCGAAAGCGAGTTCAACCGGTGAACCTGTTGTGATTACGGAGATTATCCTCTTTGTTTTTCCGCGTTTCTTCTCGGCGTTATTCTTGATAGAAACAAGAGTCTTAAATAGGTTAATCTGCTGGTTATTGAGCATCATGTGCGTTCTGTCATAGCCTTCAGATTCTTCAGAGGATGTTACACCTAAGAAGAGAATTGTCGTGTTATGAGAAGAAATCATGTTGGAAGCTTCGGTAATGAACTTGTTGTCCAAGAATTCCTGAACCTTCTTTAAATCTCCGTCAAAATGCTTGATTAAAGATTTTTTACTAATGCCAAAATACTCGCAATCTTCATCTAAACCGATCGAATATCCCTGGCAATACTCAACTGTTTTGCCCTCAGGTAAGCTCTCATTAACAACATCGATATATGATTTTGCAGCACCTTCAGCAATGGTAACTTCGCTTGATCCGTTACCCTGGAAACGAGGGTGTTTTGCAAATGCGCCGATAACGCAGACATCATCATATTTTGTTAATGGGAGAGTCTTCTTGTCGTTCTTTAAAAGGACAATTGATTTCTCTGCTGCCAAGCGAGCTTCTTCATGTGGATTGTATTCCTTTAAAGCAGGTTTGCTGATGCTCTTGAAATACATGTTAGCAACACGCTCTGAAGCATCATCGAGAGTAGATGGTGCCATGTCGCATTTCTTTATTGCTTTTAGAATGTCTCCAGAGTGATTTCCGGAGCATGGCATTTCAAGGTCTAAACCATTTTCGTGGGAGAGCGCTCTATCATATGTAGCTCCCCAGTCCGACATAAGGACGCCATCGTAATTCCAACGGCGGCGCAAAGTTGTTTTATTTAAATAAGTATTATCAGAGGCAGGAATGCCATTAATGAGGTTATACGAACACATAACAGCCCATGGATCGGATTCCTTGATAGCAATCTCAAAACCTTTTAAATAGATTTCGTTCAATGCTCTTAAATCAACTTCTGAAGAGTTGATGTTGCGACAGAATTCCTGTGAATTTGCAGCAAAATGCTTCACTGTAGCGCCTACACCATTGTCCTGGAGACCTTTTACATAGGCGGCTCCAAGTTTGCCAGAAAGAAGCGGATCCTCTGAGAAATACTCAAAGTTTCTTCCGCAAAGAGGATTACGTTTGATATTGATACCAGGAGTTAAGACGAGGTCTGTTCCCTGGAGTCTAGCTTCATAAGCGTAAGATGCGGTCATTCTAGAGATGGCGTCAGTATCCCAGGAGCATGCGATTAAACATGGTGCTGGATAACATGTTGAAGCTTCAGCTTCAGGAACAATCTTTCCTGGTTTGAGCTTTCCTTTTAAAGGTTTGCGTAAGCCACATGGTCCATCATGCATAACGACGGTGCCGATTGTTGTGCCGTTAATAGGGTTTGTTTCCCATTCTCCATTGCCATACAAAAGAGTCGCCTTTTGTTTGGACGTTAATTTGGATACTGCTTTTTTAGTTTTGTTTAATATCGCCATAAGTAATCTCTAAATACAAAATATAAAAGTATATTTCACTTTTATCAAGCCTCACGCACGCAAAGAATAAAAAATAAAACCCTCGAACGAGGGTTTAGGAACCGACATGGTGGAGCATGTCGGGCTCGAACCGATGACCCCCTCCATGCCATGGAGGTGCTCTCCCAACTGAGCTAATGCCCCAAATCGTATTCTGCACTTAAGTGCATGAATTACGATACTAGTGGCATAGCTCGTTGTCAATAATATTAGTCATCGGATTCGACGCCCTTGACATCAATTACAACGTTATCGTCATCATCATTGGATGAGTATTTTCTCTTAAGTAACTTATCAAATGGCGCTGCAAGTCCATAGAATACTGGGATTGTTAAGAACAAGACCCAGAGTGGGTGCCACAATCCAAATGTAATTCCGACAAAGCAATAGACTGCTGTTACAAGAATTGGATATGCGAATCTGCTGACTCTGTGTTTTCTTGCGCATTTGAATATTGATCCGAAGACAGGGATGAGAAGAATTGCCGTCCATCCAACGCTCCATGCGAATTCATGATCAGGATAAAGGAATCCAAATAGCAAGTATCCGATGATAACAAGCGTTCCAAACACTGCGGTCGCAATTTCTTCTCCAATATGTTCCTCGCGTTTGAATTTGCGTTTGATATCTTCTCCGGTGAAGTGTTTTTCTTCGCCATTTTCCACAATATGAATGCCTTTCCCATCGATATGAACAGAATCATCACCATCATCGATGTGGATGCCATCGCTTCCAATATTCACCTTTGATTTGCTTTCTTTTTCATCGTTTGAAGTAGTTTCTCCAGCATTTTCTTCGTTTTCGTGTGGGACGTCGTTAACGTCTGATCCTTCGTTTGGATTCTTCTCTGCCTTGTTGATGACGTCATCCAAATTAACATCTGGATTGAGAAGGTCATCTAAGGACACGTTGTAGAGTCTTGCGAGTTCAATTAAGTTGTCTGTATCAGGAGAAGCTTCCGCTCTTTCCCATTTGGATACTGACTGTCTTGATAATCCTAGCTTACCTGCGAGTTCTTCCTGCGAGTAACCGCATTTCTTTCTTAGTTGGACTAAACGATTCGCTATTTCGATGTTCATGTTATCTTCCTCCTTTTCTTACCTGTGCGTTTTCTATATTTCTAATTGTTTCTTTAATCTGCTCAATACGTCTTTCTGAGGATTGTGAGCGCTCAATTCCTCTAAATAATCTCATTTCAATTTGGTTCATAACCTAAGCTCCTTTCGAACTGGCAATATAGTACGGTCAGGGGTTCGGTTGCGACTACCAACTCTGCTTTTCAATTACGCAACTATTGGTTGCATTTTTGAGAAAGTGATGATTTCATCGATATTTTTATAAACTCATTAATTCCATTTTTCAACATGCATTTAAAAAAATAAAAAGGCCTTGTTTAGGCCTATTTATCGTTGATGATTCTTAGATAATATTCGTCATCGCCTTCATACTTACCAGTAGGTTGGAATTGATGCTTTTTATAAAATGAAGCCGCTCTAATATTTTCTTTATGACAGCCTAGGGCAACTGATCTAATTCCAAAGTCTTGATATACGATTTCTATCGCTTTTTCTAATATCAATCCACCATATCCCTTGCTGCGGTATTTTTTATCAACAACGAAGCCCATCAGTCGATAAAACGGTTCCTTCTTCATCTCTTCAGGGTCTGTATCCCACTCCAAAGCTTCCCCCAACAGCAAATACGCAATGTATTCGTCCCCGAGGCGGACTAAAAACGTATGGCCGATACAATTGTGCTCTACACCGTATTGAGTGATATCCATTAAAGTATCAATGGAACCGACAAAAGAAACGGGAATATCGCTTCTATCAATTCTTCTTGCGGACTCTAGGTTTCCAAAACTCAGTTCTTCAAATACAAATTCCATGAAACAACCTACTTCTTTTAAAGAATACGATTCTTATTACGCCGAATAAATACAAAAGACACACTAATTGTGAAAATAAAAAACAGGACCGGTTGAATTGATCCTGTTTTGTTCTCATGGCGCTCCCGAGCCGATTCGAACGGTTGACCCCTTCCTTAGGAGGGAAGTGCTCTATCCAACTGAGCTACGGAAGCAGTAGCAATATATTACCACTCTATTTATTTTCTTCTATTCAATTCCGTTCTTTTTATAGAACTCATCAATAGTGTTAATGTACTTGCGCGTATCTAACATCCATGAATAGCCGTGTGGCGCTCCAACGAAAGGAACAAGCGTTATCTTCTCCTCATTAGCGTGGTATAGATCTTCAGCGCACTTAAATGGGACGGTTGTATCTTCCGTTCCGTGGATAATAAGAATTGGCTTTGTTGTTTTCTTAACCGCTTCTATAACCTCGCCTTTTCTAAGGTCAAAATGACCATATATCAAAGCGCCCGTAAACAAAGCCGGATAAGCAAGTTTTCTATTGATGCCCATCTTATCGGAAGTGTACAAAACTTCCTCTTTTGCTGAGGAATAACCACAATCCGCTACGATTCCAAGCACATTTTCTGGTAAATCAAGCCCACTGGCGAGCATTACCGTTGCCGCTCCCATCGAGATTCCGTACAAAAGAATCTTTGGATTGTTGAAGCGTTTATTTAGATAATCAATCCAGGCTAAGACGTCATATCTTTCTTTAATTCCAAACGCGATGGTTCTGCCTCCACTTTGACCATGCCCTCTATGGTCGATAAGGAGAACGTTCTGATTTTTGGACAAGGCGAGTCCGAGTCCGCCACAGAAGTCTTTGACGGCAGGATCCTTATATCCGTGACACTCAATCGCGAATGTATTGGTGTTCACTTCCGACATGTATAGCGCCGCATGCAACTTGCAACCATCAAAAGATTTGATGAATATGTCTTCCTGGTGCTCAATCTGGCGCGCATCCTCAATCATTGCTGCCGCTTCATTCTGCCATCTCTTATGAGAATGACTACCCATTGGCTCCCAACTTGGATGTTTCTTCATGTCATTGTAGAAAGCCATACGATAGATGACATAGGTAATAACAAAGAACGCTACAACGAGTAATCCGATGACACCTAAAGCAATATATAAACCTGTCATGCGTTTATTGTGCCACCCTTTATGAAAAAGAAAAGGGCAAGTTTGCCCTAGAAATGTTTGCCCATAAGGAAGACGTTCTTTGATGCGGTGTATCCTGACTTCTCGTAAAAGTGATTATGCATCCGATCGTTGAGACAGATGAGTTCGATGTGTTCGGCATCGTTCGCTTTAACGATAGTTTCAAGATGTTCCATCATCTCGGTGCCATACCCTTTATTTTGGAACTCTTTAAAAACCACTATTTCTTCAAGGTAATAAAGCAAAATATCATCAAACTGCTTGTAATAACCCATCAAAAAGCCAGTTATTTGACCATTTTCTGAAGTTTGAACAAAAGATTCAGAATCCTGCATTGTCACGATTTGTCGGATTCTTCTGGTTGCTTTTTCTATTGTCCATACGCCACCTTCAGAGTTGTAGTACTCAACGTATTTTTCAACAACCGAAATAATGTTGTTCTCATCTAGTTTTGTATATTTCACATCGATTCCCTTAGTGTCTTTAAATACTCTTCTTTTTCTTCACGGCTCTTGAAGATAATTATTTGCTTATCTTTATACTTCTCGATCAATGAAAGGATTATTGGCCTTCCTCTATCCTTGAAACCCTTAATGAAATTGATGAACTCCGGATCGTATTTCTCCTCGAGATAGCTTGGGAGGTCATCCCTTTTGGTTCCTCTCCTGAGAGATTCGGATTGAATACAAAGCTCTTCAGGCATATCGAGGAAGAACACAGTGTCTGCCGCGGCAAAACGCAGCTCTAATGTCGCACGATAGTTTCCATCTATTATCCATGACTCTCCATTGATTACATCCTGTTGTTTCTTAATGAATTCTTCTCGCTCAGTTTCAACCCATCCAGGTTTCCAAAACATGCAATCAAGATAGAAAAGAGGGATACCCGTTACTTCATGCAATTGTCTTGCAAAGTATGATTTTCCGCTGCCACAACAGCCTATGATGATGATTTTTGATCCAATTTCCATATAAAAAGCCTAGGTCAATTATACGCTAGGCTAATTATTCTTATTTAACAAGTTCTACTGCTAAGGAATTAATCTGTTCTCTATTCTCATCTGTCATCGAAGAGAGGATTCTGACTGTTGGCTCTGCAATGATGATATTCTTTGAGGAAGCGAACTTGTCTTTCATTACCTTTGCCGCAAGTGGAGCCCATGTTCCGTTCTCGATGAATCCGATTGTCTTGTTCTGATATCCTCTTTCAACCAAACGATTGATGAAGTCATTCATGACAGGGAATATGCCACCATCATATGTGGTTGTTGCGAGAACGATCTTTGAATACTTGAATGCGTCTTCGACCGACTCTGCGATGTCTTCTCTTGCAAGGTCCACTAAAGTGGTCTTTGGACAGCCTTTTGCCTTGAGTGTTTCTTCAAGGAGCTCTGCAGCGGCTTTTGTATTGCCATAGACAGATGTGTAGAACACTGCGACTCCATTGACTTCCGACTGGTATGATGACCAGGTGTTATATAAGCCAAGATAGTAGCCAAGGTTTTCTTTGAGGATTGGTCCGTGGAGAGGGCAGATAATCTGAATATCGAGTGTTGCCGCCTTCTTAAGAAGTGCCTGAGTTGGAGCGCCATATTTACCAACGATGCCGAAGTAATATCTTCTAGCTTCGCATGCCCATTCTTCCTCTACATCAAGAGCGCCGAACTTACCGAATCCGTCAGCGGAGAATAAAACCTTATCGGTTGAATCATATGTAACCATAACCTCTGGCCAGTGAACCATTGGGGCCATGACGAATGTCAATGTGTGGTTTCCTAAGGAAAGAGTGTCCTTTTCTTTAACGACGAGTTTATTAGCGACATCAGTGTGGAAGAACTGATTGAACATGACGAATGTCTTAGCGTTTCCAACGAGTGTGACGTCTGGATACTTCTCTACGAGAGTCATGATATTCGCAGAGTGGTCAGGCTCCATGTGCTGAATGACTAAATAGTCAGGTTTTCTGCCGTTTAAAGCCTTTTCGACGTTCGCAAGCCATTCTTCCCCGAAGTTCTTGTCAACTGAGTCCATAATGGCGATTTTCTCGTCCATGATGACATAAGAGTTATATGCCATTCCGTTTGGGACGATATACTGTCCCTCAAATAAATCGACCTGATGATCGTTAACGCCTACATAGATAATGTCTTTAGTAATGTTTTCCATAGGAATCCTCCGTTTTCGTTATTTTATTTCATTCGTTTTATATATCAAGAGATTCGCTCAAAAAAAGAACCCGTTTACTCAACGGATTCTCTAGTGTTTGATGTTTCGATTTCTTGTTGTTTCTTCTTTCCAAGTTTTTCCATGATGATGAATGGAGAGTGAACGATGGATACGAGCAAGAATCCAACAAATAGGAGATGGAAGAAGTATGCTGTCCATCCATGATTAAGATTCAAGAGAGGCAATCCTTCCATTGGTGGATAGGCAAGGAACATGAAGTTAACGTATCTGCCCTCAAGCTTTGCGTTGATTCTAAGGATGCTGTTAACCCAAATGAGGCAAATGGTAAGCATGAACATCATCAGGAGGTTTCTCATGTAAATCTTATGTCCGAGATTGACCTTCTTGGTAATCATGAAGTGAAGTGAGAACCACGTGACTACAGCATGATAGATAAATGACTGATATGCGGATGGGTCGGTGAATGAAGTTCCGCTTGTGGCGAATGCAACGCCCATGACACCGCCGATGATGCCAACCGGAACGATGAATGAAAGTATCCAGTTTTTGTTCTCTTCGTTCTTAGATAAGACGAGGTAGAAGAAGATGAAGATGAAGATTGAACAGAGGTGGAATGGCAATGCCGCAGGAGCGAGGAAGTATCCCATGAACTTCTCAGTTCCGTCTGCTCTTGTGTAATAGTTTGGGTCCATATGGGTGAGGATCTTTGTCATTTCTGACAAGAAAGAAACTCCGGCCATAATTCCAAAAACAATCTTGTTTGAAAATTTAAACTTAACACTGCAGAAGGTTAGTCCTGTTATAAGGGTTATGCAGATAATGTACCAAATGATGAGATTAGGCATATGATGGCTCCGATATGTAATTTACTTAACGATTGAATTATATCGAAACGGTTTAAAAAAGGAATAAATACTCACAAAGTGAAAGGAAAAACAGCGCAAAAGGCGTTCTTTCTATTACGTGCGGACACATTTGGAGAGTTAATCCATAGCGTTAGGCGAATGAGAACGGAATGGTTTTGAAGATATAAACAACGCAATTGATCCTCCAAAGGATACTAAACAAACCGCCCCATAGATGATTGCAAGCAAATAAAAACCAAAGAAGTCATAACGGGTTACGCCAGCTTCCAAATAAGGCTGTGGGATCGCTTTTGCTAGAGTGAACCCGGTTACCAATCCTGTGTAAATGGCAACCGCTAAGAGAATGGCGGAAGCAACTAATGTCACTATCTTCCTATTTATACGCATAAGGATAAATCCACCCTTTCTCCGCCTTCGTAAAAGAACACGCCTTTTGCCCTTGAGAAGTCTTTGTCGATTTCGACGCAATCATACTCACTGAAAGATTTTTG
>DCHU01000056.1:0-11831 GCA_002314915.1 Caryophanales bacterium UBA1744 | reverse complement strand
TAGCTGCAGTTCTTTGTCGTCCCCCAATGGTCGTTGGAATCTATAAAAGAATCCACTATAGACAACTGGCTTTCATCGATGTTTGTGCTAAGCGATTGTCTGCCATCATACCTTCCTCTCAAAGAGATGAAATTAGGTTCTAGATTAAAGACCACGCCAAAATGATTCGTGATTGCCCAAACAGACATGGTAAGAATCTCGTCAGGCTGAACTGTATAGTCTTTGATAGTAATCGGATGATCAAGTTGATTATCGATTGAAATCCATGAGTGGCCCAAGATGGTCACAAGCGGTTCTTTCTCACTCTCGCCATCGAATGTCGTAATGGATAAAACTAATTTGTTTTCCTCGACCGATAGAGTCTTTGAGTTTTTCTTGTACGAGTTGAAATCGGTCGTTAAACCAAACGCCAAAGAACACCCTGTGGCAAGGATGCAGCCTATGCAGATTAAACATCTCTTAAGTGAAAACATGCTTGATTTACCTTAATTTCCTAACATATCTCACAATTGAGACTTTTTTGCGCCGAGATATCGACTCTAGTAATTGTTAATTTGTTGGTCTTTATCATTGTGTGGCAATTCTATACTCAATAAAGCTATTGTGCCATCTTCTTTTCAAACTCGAACATGCCTTCTCCGCCATCGCCAATGAATTCTTCATCGGCCTGACCGCCGCAATGGTATTTATTGATAAATTCAACAATGTGGAATCCGCATTTATTAACGTAGAAATGGATGTTCCTTTGATCGAAATAAGGCGTGCAGGTTCTCCAAACCTTTGTGTCAGGATATCTCTTCTCCATCTCAGACCAAATCGAATAGCCGATCCCTTTGGATTGAACACCCACTTTGACATAGAGGATGAATAGGTCATTTACCTGTGTTTCTTTATTAATCTGGACAATGCATCCACCAATAATTTCATCGTTATCAACCGCAACATAACTAACGGCGCCTTCCGCTTCATATGACATTAATATGTCTTTATCAGGGATAATTGTCGCATCACAATGGCCAAAATAATCCTCAAATCCCCTCTGAAATGATTCTTGGATTCCGTTTTTGAGTATCTCGTATTCTTCTTTTTTTAATTCTCTTATTTCCATAAGTACTCCTAAAGATAAGAGGCAACATGGCCTCAATCGAGCTCACTCGAAACCTTATCCGGTAGGCGGCCTGCCGAACAATGTTCAGCTATCCCCTACGCTACGGCGTACTACCCTCTGGTTAAAAGAATTATAAACGGCTATGTCTCCATTGATAATCGCCTGTTTCTGATTGTTGTAACAAATCTCCTACATAGTCAGCCTGTGTCAACTAAGGCTATATGAAATGGAAATGTTAATTAGTCTTTTAAGCAGGCAAGCGGAACAATCCATACGCCATCTTCTCGCCGATATGCATATTCAGTGGCAGTAATAACCATTAAAAATTCTGGTTTTCTCATCTTTTGTTCATCAATCAAGTTAGACAACTTCAGTAAATTAGCAGCCCCTTCTTCAATTCTATCTGAATCATGAAGTTTTACTTCGAAAGCTGCCCATTTACCATTTTCTAAATGAATGATAGCATCAGCCTCTAACCCGCTTTTATCTCTATAATGATAGACTTCTCCACCAAGTTTATCTGCATATATTTTCAAATCTCGAACTGCCATATCTTCAAAGATTAACCCAAATGTTTTAATATCATTTATCAAATCTTCTTTATATGCCCCTAATGCTCTACATGCAATTGATGGATCTATAAAGTGTCTTGTTGGAGATGTTCTTATTGTAGTTTTACTCCTTAAATTAGGACTCCAAGCTTTAATATCTTCAATAACGTACAGTCTTTCTAATGCCTTTATATAGCTTTTTACGGTTTCATCGCTAACAGTCTTATTATCAAAGCCTTTTATATCTGAAATAATTGTTTCTATGCTGCATTCGGTTGAAACGTTTCTTGCATACGATCGCATAAATGCTTTTACTTTCTCAACATCTCTTGAAACACCATCAACACTCTTTATATCGTTCTCCACTAATCCATCATAATAGTTTCTCACTATTTCAATCGAAACTTTTTCAGATGTTCCTATGGATTTTGGCCAACCCCCGCGGCAAGCATATTGCGCATAATCCAATAATTTTTTATCGCATATTGCCGGAACCACTTTTTCTTTATTAAAAAGAGAATTTATGGATATGCAGCCATTACTATCTAAAGACTCATATAAACTCATCGGTCGCATAACAATTGTAGATATTCTTCCGACACCACTATGTTTCACTAATTGCTCTTCCTTGCCGTTTAACGGAGTAGCACTGCCTGTCAAAATAAACTGGCCAAACGCATCTCGTTTATCAATTTCAAAACGTATATCATCCCAAATAAAAGGAATTACTTGCCATTCATCTATTAATTTTGGAGTTTCACCCGCCAAAAATAGTTCTGGAGCATTTTTTGCTAACGCTATGTTTTGTTCTCTTTCTTTTCTGCTTTGCATATAAACGAAACTTTTCGCAATTTGTTCTGCTGTTGTGGATTTGCCACACCATTTAGGGCCTTTTATCCAAACGGCTCCTGAGCTTTCCAATTTATCATTCAATCTTGAATCGACACATCGTTTTAAATATTTATCCATAATTATCTCCTCGTTTACATTTTATATTTCGTTTGGCAATTTGTCAAAATTTCGTTTGGCAATTTGTCAAGATTTCGTTTGGCAATTTGACTTTGACTTCATTTCATAACAGACCGTTCGATGGGGGTTGTGTTTTTCTTCAAATAAAATGAAAAATCTAGTTAGTACGTGAGAACGGGTGAGGATAGAAAAACTTACAGTGGCGAGAGAAAAAATCTCTTTACAAATAGAAAACTAGCAAAACGGAAAACCTTCCCTTTTCGCCAAAGAAAAAAGGTCTGACACTAATGTGTCAAACCCATGTTCTTATATGGTCGGGACAACGAGATTCGAACTCGTGACCTCTTACTCCCGAAGCAAGCGTACTACCAAGCTGTACTATGTCCCGACAAGAGGCCGCACTAAGCGGCCGTTATTATTACATGAAGTCGAATAAAGATAACTGGTTGGAATCACTCATTCCTTCAAGAACACCTAACTCTGTTAAGGTCTTGATGTCGGTTTCGGTTAACTTTGTTCTTTCGGACAAGTCTTCCTTAGAGATGAACTCGCCATCCGCTCTAGCCTTTACGACTGTGTCTGCAGCAGATTCACCTAAACCGGAGATGACAGAGAATGGGGCGATAATCGCCTTATCCTTCTCATCAACAACCCAGTTCTTAGCCTCTGATTTATAGAGGTCAATCATCTTGATCTTATATCCTCTATCGACCATCTCAGCGGCTGCGAGGAGACCCTTGATGACTTCCTTATCAGTATCCTTGAACTCAGGTGTGTTCTGAATCTTACGGAGTCTTTCGATTTCCGCGACGATTGCGCTTAGTCCGCTAGTCATGATCTTGATGTCGAACTTGTCGACACGAGTCGTGAAGTAGACTGCATAGAAGACAAGCGGTCTATATACCTTGAACCATCCCACACGGCAGCTTCCAATAACGTATGCTGTAGCGTGTGCGCGAGGGAACAAATATCTGATCTTCGTACAGGAATCGATATACCATTCAGGGACGTTTGCGGCGCGTAACGCTGCTAAATCGTCATCTTTTAATGGTTTTCCGTTCTTGTTCTTACGAACGTATTCCATGAATTTGAATGCTCGTGAAGAGTCAACGCCCTTAGAGATTAAGTAGGTCATGATATCGTCACGACATCCGATAACCTCGTCAATCGTGGCTGTTTTATCGAGGAAGTAATCTTCAGCATTGTTATTCCAAACGTTGGTACCATGTGATAAGCCAGAAACGACAAGCAAGTCGTTGAACTTCTTTGGTCTAACTTCAGTGATTAATCCCTGAACGAATGTTGTACCGAATTCAGGCAAACACATAGCTCCTGTCTCGAACTTAAGAGGATTCTTCTTGAGTCCCAATGCCGATGTCTCAGAGAAGAGAGACAAGACCTTAGGATCGTTGAGAGGAATGTCATCAATCTTCATATCGCAGCGGAGCATCATCTCACGAAGCGCCATAGGGTCGACGTGTCCAAGCATGTCAAGCTTAAGCAAGCAGTCATGCATGGATGCGAATTCGTAATGGGTTGTGAGCCAGTCCGCTTCAAGGTCATCAGCTGGATGCTGGAATGGGGTGAAGTCAAAGATGTCCATGTCAGCAGGGATAACGACGATACCGCCTGGGTGCTGACCGGTCGTTCTCTTAACGCCTGTTGCACGTGAAGAGATATATGAGACTAAGGCTCTGTTCTGAAGTTCTGGAGGGATGTGTTTAACTTCCTCGTAGTACTTCTTTGCGAAGCCGTAGACGTTTTTAGATTCAGCACAGGAAATAGTACCTGCACGAATGACGTGTGGGTTCGGGATAGATTCACCTCTAGCAATCATCTCATTCTCTTCTTTTGTAGAAAGAAGCATGCGGGCATAAGCGTGCGCTTTAGCCTGATAGTCTGGAGGGAAGTTAAGGTCGATATCAGGGACCTTCTCTGCCTTGAATCCTAAGAATGTTTCAAATGGAATGTTATGTCCGTTCGCTTCCATGATCTCACCGCATTCAGGGCAGCGTTTTTCTGGAAGGTCAAAGCCGGACTTATACTGAGGGTCTTCATTCCACTCGAAGTGTTTGCACTTATTGCAGATATAGTGTGCTCTTAAAGGGTTGACCTCAGTTATCTTACCCATTGTAGCGGCAAATGATGAACCGACGGATCCTCGAGAACCGACGAAATAACCGTCATCGTTAGCCTTCTTGATGATCAAGTGAGCGATGTAGTATGTAACAGCATAACCGTTACCGATGATACCTTCGAGTTCCTTATCAAGACGTGCGACGATCTCTGGATCTGGATTTGGACCATACTTTTCGTGGAGCGTATTGTAGCAAATCTCACGGATTTTCACGTCCGAGTCAGGTAAGTTGGCCTGTGGACCGTATAATCTATCCTTCAAGATTGGGAATGTTCCAATCTGGTCGGCGATGTAATTTGTGTTGGTGATGACAATCTCTCTAATCTTCTCCATTGGAAGGATTGGGGTGAATGCATCAATCATTTCACGGGTAGACATGAAATGCTGGTCAGGTGCTTCAGGTGGCACGCTGCCATCTTTGACTCTGACCTTAAGTGGGTGCATCTTTCCGCCTAAGCCTTTAGCGTTGATGTAGATATCTCTAAGGATTTTGTCCTCAGGGTTTACGTAGTGGCAGTCGCCTGTTGCGCAGACTCTAACACCCTTCTCATCACAAGCGTTGATGATGTCGAGAATACCGTTGATGATACCATCCTGCTCAAAGACTTTTCTATCGACCAAGTTCTTGTAGTTGCCAGGTGGCTGAACTTCGACATAGTCATAGAACTCGACCGCTCTCAAGAGGTCTTCTCTAGAGCCTCTAGTTGCGATTTCCCAGATTTCTCCGTTCTGACAGGCGGAGCCGAATAAGAGGTTTTCTCTTTCGGCTACGAGCTCGAACCTTGGAATCTTTGGAACGTCGGATACCGCTAAGTAGTCGGTATGTGACTTAGATACGAGTCTATATAAAGCCTTAAGACCTTCAGCGTTCTTTGCGAGCGCGACGATGTGGCTTGTACGAAGATGACGGAAATAGTTATGGTTCTTGGAAACCATCGTTGTTAAGTCTTTTTGCGTCAAATCTGCATTGTTTTCGGTTAATCTAGCAATAATAACCTGCCAAACGGAGTTTAAAACGTCAGCGTCGTAGTCAGCACGGTGAGCTGATTCGTCGTCGTAAATATCGAGGCCTAAGTTCTTTGATAAGTTTCCTAAACGGTGAGCGCGAGCATCAGGGAACAAGAAACGGGAAATGGCTAAAGTATCAATGACTGGGTTTGGAGCCTTAGGGATTCCAGCCATCTCATTGATCTTATCCATGAAGCCCATGTCGAATGATGCGTTGTGGGAGACGAGGATATAGTCTTTTATGAAGTTTTTGATGATTATGGCTGCTTCTGCTTCGTGAGGTTGATCCTTAACCATCTCATCGGTGATATGCGTCTTAGCCTGGATGATTTCAGGGATGTGGATACCTGGGTTGACCATAAGGTCTAATCTATCGATTACCATTCCGTTTTCAACGATGACGCCACCGAATTCGGTAACGTGGTCATAACGGCATGATAAGCCCGTGGTTTCGAAGTCGAATACACAGTATTTTCCTTTGGTGAGTTTTGTGTCGATTGGGTTCCAAGCAAGTTTTGGGTTGTCGAACATATAGAACTCACAACCATAAAGGACTTTGAGTCCGGTCTTTTTGGACATTTCCTCTGCTTTAGGGAAGCCTTGGATAACGCCATGGTCTGTGACAGCGAGAGCCTTCATGCCCATGTTCTTGGCAACTTTACCATAATCTGCGATATCGCCTGGAGCATCCATAGCGGACATCTTTGTGTGGAGGTGTAACTCTACACGTTTTTCTTCTTCAGGGTCGTCACGGAGCGGTTTTGATGGCAAATCATCAATATAATGGAGGAATATCTGCTTCTCTCCACTTCTCTGGTCAAGTTCAAAAGAACCTCTGATCTTGTAGGTGTTTCCGTTTGCGAGTTCTCCTATTCTCTCAGCAGTCAATCCGTTCTTGGACTCGCCGAATCGGACATAGATTGCGCTTCTAGCATCGCCGATACCGAAACGTCCGAACATCTTTCCATTTCTTCCGACTCTGAAATCAAGGTCGAACATAACGCCTTCGAATTCGACGTTGCCACCACTGATTCCAAATATCATTCCGATATCGCTATAGAATTCATAGTTTCCTTTTCTGAAGATTGCGGTGTTAAAGCTTGAGCGGCGCGCCTCTTTAGCGGCAGCCTCTTCTTCTCTCATGAATCTCTGTTCTGCTTCAAGGAGTTCCTGTTTTCTCTTCTCCTCAGCTTCTTCTGCGCTTTCATCGAATGGGTCTTCACCCCTATCGACTTCTTCTGGAGTCTCTTCTTGGAAGATAGGCGCAGGTTCTTCCTCAACGATTGGGGTTGGTTCTTCAACAGGAGTTAATTCCTCGATGACAGGGGAAGGGATGACCGGCTCTGGTTTAAGTTCGATATCCCCTTTGACAGTCCATGGGTAAAATAGCCACTCAAGGTAGGCTCTGAATTCTTTGATGATTGCGTCGAATTCAGCCTTATCGATCTTGTCATATGTTCCAATGATAAGTTCATTTCCGTGTCCTTCTTTGAAGAATACGTCTAAAGGTTTGAAGTAGTTTGCAAAATACCAAGGTTCAAAGAGTTTCTTAACATCTCTGAAAGTAGGTTCATTTACATATGTAAATCTAAGTTCATATTTGTAGGAAATCATCGACAAAGCGTTCTTGAAGTCCTCAAGTAGCTCTGGGTCCCATGGGTGGTTCTTTCTGATGGTAATATAGAAAACCTTATGGGCCGTTGAGTCCCATGAGGCCATCTCAAAAGAGAGATCAGAGAAGAAGTCCACTTCAGTGATGCCGATAGATTTTAAAAAGCGTTCCATCTTCTCGTTCATAATATTAGTCCAATAATGTCTTTGATAATGATTGCGATGCCGAACGCAAGCAAGAGTCCGATACCGACAATTGATACGATTCCCTTCACTTTCTCAGGAATCTTCTTTTTGCTGATTTTCTCAATGATGACGACGAGCAGCTGCCAGCCATCAAGTCCAGGGAATGGCAAGAGGTTGAGGATAGCGAGGTTGAGTCCCAAGAATCCTCCATACACGAAGAACGTTCTTCCCCAGCCAACCGCTGCGCTGGACTGAGATAACACGCTTCCCATGGCGACAACAGATCCAACCTGTGAGAAGTTGAAACTGAATATTGCCTTTAAGCCCATGCCAATTGATACAAAGTAGTTGCCAAGCATGAGGAAGCCGTCTTTGATACGTTCTCCAAGCGGAGCCCAATACTTGAGTGTTGTGCATGTGATTTTGTCTGCTGTATTCCAAGAGATAGAACCATCTTCATTCGCTAAAGCTGTTGCCTTGAATGTAAGGGTATCTCTAGTGTCTTTATATTCAGGTCTAGATTCTTTGGATTCTGTATCTAAGAAGGAAAGAGTCATCGATAATACTGAACCTGCAGCAGGCTTATACGTTCCTCTGTCGGTGTCTGCTTTATTGAGGATGCCGAGTTTGGTCTCGGTTTCATTTGGGGTGAAATCCGTCTTAGCGTAATAGAATGTTGTGCATGTCAAAAGGTCGTTTTCCTTGAGATTTTGATATAAATACACTGCAACAACCGTGTCTTCTCCGATTTTTGCATTGGAATCAAGCACTAAGCCAATCTGATTATTGTTGGAATCCACGGCGATTTCTGGGACATACAAAACCTTGGAATTGCAGGAAATAGCGGTTCCATCAACTGTTCCATCAGCCCATAAACCATACGCTACAACATTTGATGTGCCATTGGTGTATTCGGTGTGGACGGATTCAATCTGATAATAATTTGGGAATGATAATGTGTAGATGAAAGTGAAGAGAACACAGGTGAGAAGGTTCACGGTGATACCCGCTAACATGACAAGGGATTTCTTCCATGGCTTGATGTTTGAGAGGCATCTCTCCGGTGGTACTTCAACTCCATCAGGAAGTTCTGCGCCTTCCTCATACATCGCGACGAATCCGCCGAGAGGGAGGAGTCTTAAAGAATAAGCGGTCTCGCTCTTCTTTGATTTCCATGAGAAAAGTTTTGGACCGAATCCAATTGAGAATTCTGGGCAATAGACATTGAATGCCTTTGCGACCATCAAGTGGCCAAGTTCATGTGTCGAGATCAATATCCCGAGCATTACGATTAATACGATTACTGTGATTACTGTGTTCATTGTTCTACATACGACCTGACGAAGGCTCTAGCTTGCTTATCAGCAATAAGAATTTCGTCTAATGTAGGTTCAATTATATTAGCAATGTTTGCTAATGCCAACGAAACAACTTTCTCTATATCAATAAATTTAATCTTTTCTCTAAGGAAGAGATTAACCGCTTCCTCGTTTGCGCCGTTCAAAACTGCCGGTTTAATGCCACCTTCTTTAAGGGCGTTAATACAGATAGAAACGGCTGGATATCGAACGTTATCGAATTCTTTAAAGTGGAAATCTCCGAATGATTCAAGACTGTTTCCGCGAACGGTTTCGGTAAATGCCTTCTTTTCATACAGTGCATAGGAAATTGGACCGTGCATATCCGGTTTGCAGACATCGGCAATGTAAGTTCCATCCTTTAATTTCAAAGCGGAATGAACGTATGACTCCGAATGGAGGACAACGCGGATATTGTCGATTGGCCAATTGTATAAGTAATGTGCCTCAATGACTTCAAAGCCTTTGTTCATCATTGTTGCGGAGTCGATTGTGATCTTGGCGCCCATGCTCCATGTAGGGTGTCTAAGGGCATCTTCAACCGTCACGCCTTCAAGCTGGTCTCTTGTGAGGTTTCTAAAAGAACCACCACTACCGGTTATGACCATTTCTTCTACGTCGGAGCGGTCCACCTCAGCTAAGCATTTAGCAAGGGCAACGTGTTCTGAATCGATAGGCAAAAGAGAGCCGTGACCATCAGCGAGAAGTTTATTGATTAACTCTCCTCCAACCACAAGCGATTCCTTGTTGGAGAGAGCGAGTATCTTGTTGCATTTGAGGGCGGTGATTGATGGCACCAAGCCAGAGAATCCAACCAAGGCATTCTCAACCATATCGCAGTCGCTGTCCTTGATGATATCCGCCAAACCATTGTCGCCATAATAGAAACGAACATTAGGAAAAAGTGGCTCATAATCGGTCTTTTTTATCGAATAGACAGACTTGATTGATGGAAAATCCTTGAGAATTGCCGGTATTTTCTCTGTTTGTTTGCCAACAGTGATGCCAACAAGAGTAAAAGACTCTCTATCTTTAGCGAATATGTCTAAAGACTGAGAGCCGATGTTTCCAGATGCGCCGAGAAGTAATACCTTTCGCATATTAAACGTAGAGATGGAAGCCTGCGATACAAGCGGCAATGATGGCAGAGATGATCGCGCTGAACATGATGGAGTCCGCTCTATCAAGAACGCCTCCATGTCCTTTTAAGATGTTTCCGTAATCCTTAATTCCACAATGTCTCTTGATCAAAGAGAGAGATAAGTCACCTAAGTCGCCAACAAGCGGGATAACGATCGATAGAACGACTACCCAATACCAATTCTTAAGGTTAAAGAATGGGAGGATTGGATAACCAACTGCGGCAAGGATAAGTCCGATAGCGGAGAGGACAATAGTGGTTAAGACAACGCCGAATCCGAAACCTTCCCAGGTCTTCTTTGGAGATACTCTTTCGTTAAGCTTATGCTTACCGAAGAAGATGCCGCCGAAGTAGGCGAATGTATCGTTAAGGCATGCGCCACCGATAACAAATAACGAAAATGTGAATGAGGTGAGGTATTTGAATAAAGGACCGTCCACGTAATCAGGCGCAAGGCATGTATCCGTGCAGATGCGTGTGTTGGTGAAGAAAGAGAACGGAGAGTATCTAAGGAAGAAGATTGACTGGATACCCAAACCAACAAGAAGGGTGAAGACGCCGAAATGCGCAACATCAGACCAGCTGAAATTCTTATCGAAGATAGCAATTGCGAAGTAGGCGAATAAAGACACTCCGACTCCGAGAGTGGAAATCTCAATTTGATTAAAGTACTCACTCGTGAAGAACTCGGATAACGCGACTCCAACGCCACCATTATCAAGACCGAAACATTCCCTGACCATTGGCCAATAGATATAGCAAGCAGTGATGATATATGTTGCAACGTATACCCACCAACCATACTTCTTTCCGGTTGAGGCACATATTTCCCAAATAGCAATCAAGCCAAGAACAGAAATGGAAATAAAGAAGAACCATCCACCAAGGACTGCTGCAGGGACAACAAACAGGAATAATCCGGCAGCGCCTAAAAGACGGCTTCTAAGGGATACTTTGAATTTGTCATCAACCTGGTTAATTTGAATTTCTGGAATCTCGACTTTTTTCATGTGAATAATTCTATATTAAAAAGAAACCTTTTTATACAAGTATCTTTTAAAGAAGTCTCTACTGAATTGAGAAAAGCAAAAAGTCGTGAATAGTATTTAGAACAATGATGGTTAATCGTCAAGACCACTTTATTCTTTAAGGTGTAACCATTCAACATGATTCGTCCCATAATATACTTCGAATCCATATCTGCCAGTCTCAACCTTCCAAACATAATCTTCTCCGCATCCAGAATAGTCTAATCGAACATTGCAATCGTCAGACACTCTAAGTAGATTATAGCCGTCAATAATCTCAAAACTCGAATTATCGTCGTTTTTTACGATAATATCTTTATCAAAGGTGAAAGGATTCCAATAGTCTTTTTCCCCAGTCCTATGTAAAAAATCGAATCATCAACCGGCGGTTATTTAAACGATATATCAAGGACTAAATCCATGTTCTTTGCATCTATGGAAACGCACATGACAGCTCCATCTGAGAAAACATAAGGGCAGTTATAATTCACGTAATCCGGGGAATGCGCAGGAATGTGGCGATGATAGCAAGAAGAAACACACAAAAGGAGAAGGGTGAGTTTAATAACGTGTTTTCTTTTCATGTTAAACCCCCAAAAATGATAGACATCCAGTGTGGCCGGTGTAATCGGTGGCATCAAACCTATTAGGAATTTTAAGATGTTTTATTAATTTATCAAAAATATTAATTTTAAAATATTAGTTTTTTAAACAACCAATCGGTATAACAAAAA
>DCHU01000064.1 GCA_002314915.1 Caryophanales bacterium UBA1744 | reverse complement strand
AGTGTTGCACTTGAACGGTAAATTCACCTATAAAGAAAAAAGCCTTCTTGAAGAAGGCTTATTCTAATTTGTTTTGTTAATTACTTAACGAGAAGTCCTTTAACACCTGAAGCGAGGGAAGCGACTGCTGCGACTGCTGAGCAAGCACCAGATGCGATTGCGCCCCAGTAAAGTGTTGCTGTGACTGGATATGATCCGAAGAACATTGGAGCAAGGAAGAATAAGACTGCGCTTGCTGCAAGTAATAATCCGCCGACAACTGAGAGGAATGAGACGAACTTGTGTGATGTCTTTTCATCTCCTAATGAGTTGAAGACAGCTGTTAAGACTGAGAAGACGCCGCCAACGATAAGGAAGACGAAGACCGCGATGAATGCTGGAAGAGCTTCACCCTGGCTTGTTGGTAATCCTGCATCGTTACCGAACATTAAGTCGTAACCACGGACATATGTCATTCCATCGAAGCAGATTGCTTTAGCGATAAGGAATAAGAATGTAGCGACTACAGCGACTGCTGCAACGCTTGACAAGATTGTGTTTAATTTATTTGTTTTCATAAATGCACCTCTAAATAACGCTTTAATATCTTACTAGTAACACTCTTCTTTATCAAGAAGAGCAATTTTAAGCCTTTGAAATTGTGACTTTTATCGACTCCGCAGACATGTTTGAGAAGCTAACTGTGTAGTCTAATGATGTTCCATCATTCATTTTCGTTGTCGATACGAATTGTGACTTATACGCACTAAACGAGAATGAGTCATTATTTTGGAATAAGATTGAGTTATCCGCGACTTTTTGAGTCTTGGAGTAGTTCTTACCAGAGCAATCGATCAACTGAATGAGCCTAAATTGAGCGTTCATATAGTTGTATGAATCAGCGGATCTAGTGCTTGGCGTATTGGTGTGGGCAATGACTGTGGAATCAACGCTGCTGGTCTTTAATGTATCTGTGTAAGAGAAGTTGCCCCATCCTCCAGATGACATACTGTAGTGGCTTGTGGCCATTCTAGCGTCAACGTGATAGATTCTAACGCCTCTTTCCGAGAAGCCCCGAATACCGCTGGTATATGGTGTTGCGGTGTCTTTTGCATTCAACACATCAGGTGTGTAGAACTCCATCATGATGTACTCATCGAACGCGGAACCATTGAATCCTCCGCTTGTTGGAAGGATGATTGCCTGACCGCTGGTTGAAGCTGGCTTAAGGTTGATTTCACACTCGCCATTAACGAGATATGGTTCAATCCAACCAAGAGCAAACTTTGAATAAGCGCAGTGATCGATGATGTTTCCATCCATCATATCGATATAGCCCATCGGTGTTCCGACGCCGTTATAGTCATAATAATCGTCAAGACCCATCAAGTGTCCGGTTTCGTGGATATAGGTATGGGCATCTGTTCCGCTTGTTCCATAACCCTCATCCATGAAGTCATATGATCCCCAGCAGTAGTGATATGCGGTTGGAGAGTTTATGTTTTCCTCCATCTGGTAATCAGCAAATGTGTAGGCCCAGAACACGTTTTCGCTAACGGTTCTGTTATTGCTGTAGTTTGGTGCGGAGTAGACGAGCCAAACGCCATCGATATAACCATCGCCGTCGTTGTCGAACTCCTTGCAGTCGCTACCGGTTGTAGTCTTATACCACTTAATGGCATTCTCGAGGATTGTCCAAGTTGGATCGTAGTAATCGGCGTAATCGCCCGTTCCTTTAAAATTCGCGATTTCACTCGCGGTGTATCCGCATGTGTACCAATCGGAAACCGTTCCCGTGATGTTAAGCTTTCCGAAACTTGATTTTGTGTAATAGCTTGAGAGTGATTCCCAAGAAGTTTCGTTTGTTTCTCCGAAGAACGTTTTCTCTAGACGCGCTTTATTTGCAGCGGTCGCATTCTTCTCAAATCCTTTAATAACTACAGGAATTACAAGGATATTTTGATTTCCAAGGGAATTTAAGCAGTATTCCGAAGTGGAATCTGTAACATCCTTGATCGTGTATTTTGATGAAACGGTTGTTGCGCCGCTCACATCTTCTTTGCTCGTATCAAATGATACAGAGCCCTGCGTATCATCATTGCTGGTATCGAATCCGAAGGAGAAATCGATAAGATCGCATGATGCTAAGGTTAAGACCCCCAATAACGCAGGAAGCAATAATCTTTTCTTATTCATTTGGCGTGACCTCCAATGCTTCGTGGGAGAATGTTAATTCGATACCCGTCGAAGACATTTTGTCGAATGATACGTACCAATCGAATTCTGAGCCGTTGTTCATGGCTTTCGAGTTGGCAAACGAACCACTATACGCTTCGAATGAGAAGACGTCGCCGGTTTGGAACAAAGTTCCATTGTTTGCGATATTGTTCGTGTTCTTCTCTCCGAAGTTTCTCTTACTCGTGCAATCCATTTCCTGGATTAAACGATAATCATCATTAATTAAGTTCCTTGATGGATACTCCACATTAGTTTCCTTATCTAAATATTTAGGAGTGTTGCTGTGAGCTAAATCGGTGTAGTGATCAGAATCCATGCTGATCGTTTCCGTGTAACTCGCTTTTCCGTCTTTATCAATTGCAGCGAGGCGTGCATCGACGTGATAGATACGCACTCCATATTCGCTGAACCCAAGCGGATATCCCATGTATCTCGTTGTGGAGTCCTTGAGATTCAATCCGGTTGGAGAATAGAACTCAAGAAGGATATATTCATCGAAAACGCTGCCATTCCAGCCTTTTTGAGTTGGAATCAAGACACAATCGCCCGTTGACTGAGATGGTCTGATTGTGAGGTTTCCAGACTCTACAACGACATATGGTTTAACCCAACCCATCTCGAATTTGGTGAAGGCGTTGTGGTCGATGATGTTATAGTCCATCATGTCGATACATCCCATAGGACATACCTGGTTGTTGTAGTCGTAATAATCTTCAGCGCCAATCATATGTCCGGTTTCGTGGATGTATGTGTGCGCGTCTAATTTGAAGATTCCATATCCCTCATACATGAAGTCATAAGAACCCCAAGAGAAGGCGTTGGCGATTGGACTCTCGACGTTTGGAACAGCTCCATCCCAATACGTGTAAGCCCAATATGTGCTCTTTGATAATTTTGTATCGTTTGTATAGTTTGGCGCGGAATAAACCATCCACACGCCATCGATATAGCCATCGCCATCATTATCAAACTCAGAGCAGTCTGTGTTGTTGGCGGTTTTATAAGCCTCAACGGCTGCGTTTAGAATCTTTCTAGTGCCTACTGCCTCATCCTCATTTCCGAGAGCGACGATCTCATCGACCGTATATCCGCATTCATACCAATCGGCTACTTTACCAGATAGCTCTAATTGGCCGTATGAGGACTTGTAGTAGAAACTTGATACGGAATTCCATCCTGTTACGTTAGCGTCGCCAAAGAAGGTTTTTTCAATGTTTTCCTTCGTTGTTTCCGTAGCGTTTCTCTCATAGCCTTTGATGGTGATCGGGAGAACGAGGATGTTTTTCTTTCCTTTAGGAACAAATGACTTTTTGCCTCTTGCGGCATTCAAGTCAGCAACAGAGTTAATGCTCCCTGTTTTTACATAATCACCTGTGTTGATGATCTCTCTAGAAGACGTCTCCACTCCAAAGGAAAAGTCACAGCCCGCGACAAGCATCGCAACTGTTGCCAATCCTAAGGTTTTGAGTAGAGTTTTCTTCTTCATTTTAATTATTTGTCGTTATCAACAGGGTTTCCAAACTCATCGATTTCGATTGGGTTTGGGTCGTAGTCTGAGGAGATGGATACATAGAAGGTGACCGCCATGAGAATCATCATTGCGATACCGAAGAATCCGCCTGCCCAGAAGATTGCCTCGTTAGCATGTGTATATGCGTCGAGGAATGGGAATGCGAAGCATACGCCGAACAATGTGCCAATGAGCGTAACGCCTCCGGCGATTTTGTATCCGAGGGTTGCATCACCGTCTAACATCTTCTTAACAAAGAAGAAGACCGTTGCTGCCGCACCGATAGCGCCAACAGCATAGAATGCGCCTGCGCCTTCTTGAGATGCCATTAATTCGACGATGGAGTTGCCCAAGAGATAAGCGAATGCAACCACTCCGCAAGTGCAGGTGACTGCGATGTGGGATACCTCTTTTCTAACAAGAGTGTCGACGAAGAGGGCGAGGCTTGCAATGCAAGCAATAGGCATCATGATGAACATCAAGACAGCCTGATTGAATGTGTTGATGGCAGGAAGCTTGGTGTATTCAACATAAGACATTACTGCACCTTTGTATTCGATTGTGCCAGCAAGCTGTTTTGCCATCGAGATGGTGAAGATAAGAGTGACAAGAGCAAGGATTGCGAATGCAAGTAACGCAAGGGTGGATAAGCTATCCATCTTTTTCTTGGAATTATTCATTTGCTTCTCCTTTCTCAGAGTCGATTGCAGCGATTTCTGCCTGATATGACTTCTCTTCGGCGGAGTTGCATAAGACGAAGTGTCCTGGAGCAACCTCTCTTAGAGATGGTCCCTCAAGCTTGTAATCGTGAGCGGTTGATGGGTTATAAACCTTTCTGATACGGTTCTTCTCACTGATTGGGTCAGGCTTTGGGATAGCGGAGAGAAGAGCTCTCGTATATGGATGAAGTGGGTGAGCGAATAACTCATCTGATGAGGCGAGCTCAACGAGGTGGCCGAAGTACATGACCGCGATTCTGTCGCAGAAGTACTTAACGACTGATAAGTCGTGAGCGATGAAGATCATGGTTAATCCCATCTCTTCTTTAACGCCGTTTAATAAGTTAAGGATCTGAGCACGGATAGAAACGTCGAGAGCGGAGATAGGCTCATCACAGATGAGGAGCTTAGGGTTCATGACGAGTGCGCGTGCGATACCGATACGCTGTCTCTGACCACCTGAGAATTCATGTGGATAGCGGGATGCATATTCTGGAATTAAGCCGACTTTTTCAAGAATTTCGGCAACTTTAGCGTGGTTTTCAACAGGGTTTCTCATTCCCTGGATCTTTAAACCTTCCTCGATGATTGTCTCAACCGTCATACGAGGGTCGAGGGAATCGACTGGGTCCTGGAAGATCATCTGAATCTCGGTTGTGAGCTTGGTGTCTTTGTGGGCGTTGTCGTAGTTTCTCGCTGCTATTTCAGCCTTGAGCTCATTGACCTTTTCGGTGTTCTTGTTCTTCTTAGCGACTTTGAGCTGCTGTTCAAGGTCCCAAGTTCCTGCGGAAACGCGGGTGCCTTTATAGAAGACAGAGCCACCGGAGATATCATAAAGACCGATGATGGAGCGTCCGGTTGTGGTTTTACCACATCCTGACTCTCCGACGATGCCGAAGCACTCGCCTTCCTGAATCTGGAACGTGACGTCATCAACTGCTTTGGTGACCCATGAGCCAGAACCGAAGTACTGCTTTAAGTGCTCGACTGAGAGAATGGTTTTATTCTCGACTAATTCTGGGCGATATGTGACTGTTTTTGCCATATTACTTACCTGCCTTTCTTAGTGAGTTCTCAATACGGGTGGAGACGATCTTTGGCATGACTGCCTCAGGTGCTCTTTCATCAAGCAACCAAGTTGATGCGTAGTGAGTGTCTGAGATCTGATACATCTTAGGCTCCTCTTTGAAGTCGATGCCTAAAGCGTATTTGGAACGGAGTGCGAATGCGTCTCCCTCTGGTGGGAAGAGCATGTTTGGTGGAGTTCCAGGAATTGCTTCGAGCTTTTCCTTGGAATCGACGTCTGGGATAGATGACAAGAGTGCCCATGTATATGGGTGAGCTGGAGAATAGAAGATATCGTGTGCGGTACCATATTCAACAATCTTACCTGCGTACATGACGACGACTCTATCAGCCATGTTAGCAACAACTCCTAAGTCGTGAGTAATGAACATGACGGACATGTTTCTTGCGACTTTAAGTCTGTTGATAAGCTCAAGAATCTGAGCCTGGATAGTAACGTCGAGAGCGGTTGTTGGCTCATCACAGATGAGAACATCTGGGTCAGCGGTTAAGGCGATAGCGATGACGATACGCTGTCTCATACCACCTGAGAACTCGAATGGATACTGATCGTATCTCTTCTCTGGATATGGGATACCTACTTCCGCCATGATCTTGAGCGCTCTTCTCTTTGCCTCTTTGTTTGTGACTTTGAGTTCGGAGACATAGCGTCTTCTCTCAGAGATGAAGTTGGCGAACTGGTCGATCTGAGGAGCGTATTCCGCTTTGATAAGAGATAACTTATACATATGGATACCATATGCATAGTCTTTCGCGTTCAATACCTCTGTTTCGCGGAGATTATTCTCGTTCTTAGAGATATTTGCGATTTCTTCGCTATATCTTGCGTTTTCCTCTGCAACCGCGGCCTTATAAGCCTCTTTTGCAGCCTTAACTCTTTCTGCTAAAGCAGCCTCTTTCTCTTTGTGGCGAGCTTTGACTGTCTTAACGAATTCGTCTGTTGCTTTCTTCGCTTCTTTCTTCTTGGCAGCTAAGGCAACCTTATCTGCGGCGATGATTGGAGTGAGTCTAACCTTTTCTGAGTTATAGAACTCAACCGCCTTAGCGATATCTTCAGGAGTTGCGTTCTTGTCTTTCTTTTTGAATGCGATGTCATCTTTTGCAAGAGCGAGAAGTCTCTGGTCATTCTTCAACTTGATGAGCTCTGCGTTGATGAGGTTGTCATACATTCTCTTAACTTTGTTACCGTTGGTGATCATGACCTCGGTAATCTGTTTTCCAATCTTCTTGATTGGGTTTAAGGATGATAAAGGATCCTGGAAGATCATGCCGATCTTGGTGCCACGGATTCTGTGGAATTCATCCTCAGCGATTTTTGTTAAGTCTTCGCCTTCATATGTGACTTCACCTGAGTCGATGTGGGCGTTGCCCGCAAGAATACCCATGATGGTCTTTGAGGTGACTGACTTACCGGAGCCTGATTCTCCGACGATACATAAGGTTTCACCTTTGTATAAGTCGAATGCGACTCCACGGACAGCTTTGACGAAGCCATCGTCTGTTGAGAAGCTGATGGCTAAGTTTCTGACTGAGAGAACAACGGATTTTCCTTCTGGAACTGGACCGACTGTATATGGGTAATCGATTGTACCCACGGAATTTTTCTTGTTTTCCATTAGATTGCCGCTCCTTTCGTTGTTGGGTTGAATGCATCACGTAAGCCGTTGCCGAAGAGGTTGAAGCAAATCATGATGAGTGACATGACGATTGATGATGAAACGATCATGTATGGATATAACTGGATGAATCCTTGAGCGGTTGAAAGGGTCAAACCGAAGGATGTTGCTCCCTGGAATGAGAGAGCGCCAGGCAATAAGTAGGAGATTGACGCTTCTGAGAAGATGACTCCTGGAATCATGAGAACTGCGCTTGTGACGATTGTTCCGATGCCGTTTGGGAGGATGTGGAGGAAGATAAGTCTCCAGTCGCTTGCACCCAATGTTCTAGATGCAAGAACATATTCACGTCCTCTATAACGGTAGAACTGTGAACGTGTGACGTGTGCTGTGCCCATCCATCCGGTTAAGCATAAGCAGAACAGGAAGATCCAGAAGTTGGACTTACCGAAGAGCAAGACAATGAGTGTCATCAAGACGATGAACGGCATACCTCCAAGGATTTCGCAGAAACGTTCCATAAGAACGTCTACCCATCCACCGAAGTAACCTGAGATTGCGCCCCAGACAACGCCGATGACGATGTTGATTGCTGAAGCAAGAACGCCTAACTCAAGGGAAGTGAGAAGACCAGCGAAGACGACTTTGAAGAAGTCATGTCCCTGAGCGTCTGTTCCGAAGATGTAGTTAACTTTTGCGCACTTTGCGGTGTAGCCCATGTAATAGAAGTATTTGTATCTGCTTCTCTCACAGTGGAGTGACTTTGACTCGAATGAGCCGAATTTGTTGACTGTGACGCTTAATGCCTTTTCAGCAGGGCACATTTCTTTGCCCTTCTCGGTCAAAACGAGATCAGCGACACCTAAGGTGTCTTTGACCCAGTATTCACCAGCGATCTGATAAAGATCGTTTGATGCATAGAGAACCTCTTCCTCTTTGATGTCGGAGGTTGTTCTATAACCATAATCGCCAGGGTTTAAGCCATACTGAGCGTTGATTGCGTCGCATTCTTCCTGGGTGTAATAGACTGCTGGAGTCTTGACGTCGCCAGGGAATTTGGAGACTGATGTTGGGAGAACCTTGTACCAAGCGTATTCCTCTTCGAGGTAGCCGAGTTCCATGAATCTCTCTAAATCAGATTCTGTGAAGTCCCACTCATCGTTGCAGTATGCTGCAGCGTAGTAGTCATATGTGAATGATCCGACTGTGATTTCTGAGTGATAAAGGCCGACTGTTGATTTGACTTCGCTATAGAAGTTCTTCCACGATGGATAACCTCTTGTTGCGTCTGTGAATCCAACGTTAACCTCAGTTGATGTCTCAACATCTGTATATGTGACAGGTGCACCATCTTTCTTGATATCGATAGATGAGATGTAGAGTGTCTTCTGTAAGTTGTCGGTGTTTCCTTTTAAAAGGAATCCGATTGAAGCGTTGTCGAATGAGTATGAGCTATCATATCCATCTGCGCTTGTTAATACGTTAGCGACGTTGGAGATTGTGAATGCTTCATGGTCTTCTGTCTCATACTCTGTTGAGAGAGCAGTGATTGGGAAGATGCCTGTGCCATCTTTTGCCTTTTGGTCGGAGAAGATGCATAAAGCATATTCAGGATAGCTACCTTCATTCTCGCAATACTCTTTGTTGAGTTTGAAGCTGATGTCGTAGTTTGCGGTCAAATCGAGGTTGAACTGATTTGAGATGATATATGTATCAGCGGTGTGGTCCTCATCTGTTGTTAATGAGATTGTGCCTTTCTGACCATACTTCAAGACGACCTTTGTTGGAGAGTCTGCATAGCCGGTTTCTCTCTTGATTTCGCCGACGACACCTTCTTTTCTGTATTTGTAGTTTCCGTTGTCATCTGCGGCTGGATAGTAACCATTATCTGGGTCCAATGTAACATTGGAGACCTTTCCTGTTCCATCCATGAATCCGCCATTGTAGTTGCTGAACCACTTTGGTGGGAGGAATGTTGCGATATCGTTGTTCGCATCGATGTTGTTCTGATCTGCAAGAGGGACGACGATTGCCATCATGATGAGAACACCAAGGATGGATGCTGCGACGACTGAAGACTTATTCTTAACGAATCTCTTCATCGCGTCCTTCAAGAAGGTTGTTGGTTTTGTTTTGAACTTCTGATCGTGGATTGATGAATCGAGCTGAACATACTCGAAATCCTGTGCGTCAGAGAATTTGATCTTGCTCTCGGAGACATCTTCAATAACGGTCTCTTGAGCTTTGTTTTTCTTAATGCCCATTATTTGCTTGCCCCCATTCTGATACGTGGGTCGACGATACCATAAGATAAGTCGACGACCAATGTTGCGAGTAATCCGATGAGTGTGTAGATAGCCATATCTACCATGACAACGGAATAGTCTTTAGTGGTTAACGCGGTTACGAAGAGTGATCCGATACCTGGAATACCGTATAACTGCTCGAGAATCATGGAACCTGATAAGATGCCGACGAATTCTCCGATAATCATTGGAACGATTGGAACCATTGAGTTTCTTAATGCGTGTTTGACGACCGCCTGGCCTCTTGTAAGACCTTTTGTTCTAGCTAAGAGCAAGAACTCGGAAGACATAACCTCGCATAATTCTGCACGTGTGTAACGCGCGAATCCTGCGATGGAACCGAAGCATAACGCCATGACTGGGATGACATAACCCTTGAGGGCGACCACCCAGTTCTGTGCCTGCTGCATTGTTGGCCACTGATAGCCAACAAGGCCTGTGCCGTAGGCAAGCCAGATGAGTAAGAAGGAAATGAGAACGAATGATGGAACGGAAATAAAGACCATGACCAATGTTGAAATAATGTGGTCGGTTAATTTGTTCTTTTTAAGAGCAGCCCAAATACCAAGTCCGATACCGCATGGGACGGAAATGATCATTGAAATGATGTTCAATTTCATTGAAACAGGGAGCTTTCTCATAATGATAGAGATTGCTGACTGACCAATTGAGATCTGAGTTGAAGTACCCCAGTCCCACTTGGTGAAGATGTTCTTAATCCAGTTCCAATATCTGACCATGACAGGTAATGAGACATAGTAGACAGGTTTGCCGCCTGTAGGGGCGAACATATAGTCCGCTTTCAAGTTGCCGGCGACATACTGTGTATAGATATCTCCCATTGTCTCGTCTATTCTTCTGTAATAGCCGAGATTGACCTGAGTCTGATAGAACTCGATGATTGCCGTCTTACTTCCTCTAGGTACCTCAACAGGTAAGCACTGGAGAAGAATGTAAGTGAGCGAGAGGATGATGAATGTTGTAATCAACAACAACCCCAATCTTTTCAAAACATATTTCCACATAAAAATACCTCAAGCAAATAGCTTGCCTAGAAAAATATATCACATATGCGTATGCAAGTGAAATAAAAAGGGCCGTTATAAACGACCCTAATTTTATTTTTAGTTGCCTTCAACTACTGTGGGTTGACTGGTTCACATCCAATCTGCTCAAGTTTAACAGAAACTTGTGCCTGGAGTGACTTTTCAACGCCTGAATCCTTGAAGTAGCAGTCGAATCCGACTAATAAGACGAATGTATCGATGTCCATTCCTGCAGCATTTGCAATGTTCTGTGCATATGCCTGGATTGTTGCTGTCTTCAATGTGAATACATAGTATCCGTCGATTCCGAGTTCTGCTGGCTTATCGAAATCGCTTGGCTGATAGTTGTAGTAGTAACCTCGGTTTGATCCGCCCTTTGCGAACTGTAACGAAGCATACTTAACTGTGTATTCGATTGCCTGTTCACCGTCATCGTTTAAGATGTCTGGAACTTCGAAGCCGATCTTAGCGAACTTACCGTCAACATAGCATGCTTCTTCTGATGGCTGGTTTGTTGACTTGACTGGATCGACGTTGTGTCCCTTTTCAACGACAGCTGCGCCGTTTGCAGCGACCTGGAGAGCGTCATATGACCATGCAACGCCCTTGTACATGACTGGATCCTTAGCTGAGACTAATGATGTGTCATCGCCCCAGTTTGTTGTGAAGCCCTGTGAGAGGCTGTTTGAACAAATGACAGACATGAATGAGAGTGGGTTTAAGACGTTACCTGTGATTGCGCCTTCGGCGAAGTCGAATTCGCCCTGGTCCATCTTGGAGTATGCGTCTGTGTATGAAGAGCCTGCGACTGCGTTGTCGATGACGAGTGTCATGCCGTAACCGAGCTTCTTTGCTGCGTCGTTGAATGGCTGTTCCATGTAAGCCTTAAGAGTTGTTCCGAGGTTGTTGAGGTTCTCGTCTTTTCTCCACCAGAACTTCAATGTGATTGTTTCATCCTCGTCATATGTTCCATCAGCAACAAGGTCCTTGATTGCCTTCTCGAACATCTGCTGTGCCATAGCAGGCGAGTAACCTTCGATGCCGTTTGTCTTAACATCGAGATAGTCTGCGATGACTGCCTTACCAGCTGAAGTGTCGCGGAATGCTAAGTCTTCTTCTGGGTTGATCTTATAAGCGCTTGATAAGTAGCTGTAAGCTGGGTTGTGACCTGTCTTCTGAGCAAGCTCAGCACGGTTCATACAGAAGTATAATCCGTCGAGGAAGTCGTCGTTGGACATGATTGGCTTGACGTCCCAGTATGTCTTCTCGTTAGCGTGTGGGTAAGCTGTGCCGTTGACACCGAAGTACTTTTCCCACTGTGACTGTGTGCATGAGTTGACGTTGATCTTGATGACTGTTGTACCTTCGGTCTTACGTGCCTGAGGGTTTGATGCATACTCAGCGACGTGCTTTGAAGGAACTGTGATTTCGTCGATGACGCCGTTTAAGAAGCCCTGGAATGCTGCTTCTTCATCCTGATAACCAGTTTCGACGTAACCTTCGAATTTGATTCTATCCTGTCTGTTGTAAGTTGGATTCTTTCTATAGACGGTTTCCTTGACCTGTTCCCATGAGTCGACGATATAAGCGCCGCATGAGATGAGGTTGTCAACGTTCTGTGTTGGCTCTGATGACTTACCGATTAAGCCATAGTTGCTGACACCGATCTTGTCTAAGAATGCCTGTGGGATAGGTGAGTAGAGAGATGATGCTGTGTTGTACTTAGCATAGAACTGTGTGATTGGGGTGATGAACTTGAAGTCGATGGAGTTCTCGGTTGTGTTGAGTTTGATTCCAACGCCGTTGAAGTATGAACCATCCTTTGTTGGAGCAGTTCTTGTTGTTGCGCCCCAGTCTTTGTTTCTGTCTGATGCATAGAGATAGTCTGAGCATCCATAGAAACCTGAAGCGTCATCGATGAGACCTGATGCACGAGAATATGCGTTGTCGAGCATTGTCTTGAATGGAGTTAAATAGTCCTCGAGTTTAATTTCGCGTCCGTTGAATTCTGTGTGATATTTTGAATTCTCTGATGTTGAATAGACAAACTGTCTATCTGCAACTGGGTTCTTTGCTAAATATTCAGCGCAATAGACTGGAACTCTCCAGAATCTTGATGTGAATCCTTTAGCTGATGAGTCGACGACATTACCGTTCTCGTCAAGTGCGATTGGAGCATCGACACGTGAGAGTTCGCCTTCCCATTCATAACCTGTCTTGTCTGCGTTCATTCTTGTTGAGAAGTATGATGAGCAGATCATGCCGCTCTTACCGGCGACGTCTGAACCTGATGAGTTCCAGTAGTTGTATGTACCAGAGTCTTCAGTTGAGTATGCCTGGAAGTAGCTTGGGTTTGAGACCTTTGAGCTGTCGATTGGTGAACCGTTGAACATGTTTCCTGATGGAACAAGTGATGATTCGCCGACACCGAAACCATAGTTAGGAACATATGTGTTTGATGCTAATTGGATACGTGGTGAGAATAATTCATAACCAGCGTCGTCATAAAGTGGAATGCCTGCTAAGTGGTGTTTCATCGCATAGCCTTCGAGCTGTCCGAGAATCTTAGCTTTTTCTTCATATGACTCGCCTGAGAAGTTGTAAATGCCAGAAGCCTTCGTTCCTGTGTATTCCTGTTCTTCGCCAGATGGAGTTGTGCTTGTCTTCTTGCCGCCTCCGCCACCGCAAGAAGCGAGCATGAGAATAGCAAACATTGAACTTAATACTATTTGTGTTTTTTTGTTCATTTTCGTGTTTCCTTTCTTTGTGCGCGTAAAAAAACTGCCTTTTAACTATCCACGCATTCGCAAATATGTCAATTATTAATTTCGCGTACACACACGAAAATAAGAATTCATCGATATTTTTATGTTTATTTTGTTATCAATAAATAACTCAAAATCGTGAAACAAATGGCCAAAATGAGTGATGAACTGCCAAGAATCACATAAGGAAGTAGAAATGGTTTGTGCTGATTTCTTTTTTCTTGAGTCTGCGTTTTGTAGTCGTATGCATCCTTGTATTTGTGCGTCGCATCTTTCTTTAAATTCTCACCTAAAACGACGAATCCAAATGCAGCTGTATCGAATATTCCAGACCTTCCGATTAATATCAACGCAGTGCCGAGAAGCTCAACTGCCGCAGCGGC
>DCHU01000001.1 GCA_002314915.1 Caryophanales bacterium UBA1744 | reverse complement strand
AAGTGGCCAGACCAGGTTATTTCACTTGTAGTCATGCTTGTTATCTCGGTTCCAAGCTTTGTCTACTGCTTCATCATCCAGTATTTACTCTGTACAAGATGGGGTATCTTCTCAATCACAGTCAAAGAGTTGAAAGACGGCTTAACATGGTTTAGCCCGGAACTCTTTGCCTCGTATGTACCGTCAATTATCTGTATGTCTCTCGGTTCAATTGCAGGATTTACACGTTACACTCGTGCTGAGTTGACCGAAGTTCTTACCTCAGAATTCATGCTCCTTGCTCGTGCAAAGGGCTTATCAAGAAGAGAAGCAACAGTCAGACATGCTATGAGAAACGCAATGGTTCCAATCTTCCCAATGATTCTTGGTGAATTCATCTCGGTCTTATCCGGATCTCTCATCATTGAGCAGTTCTTCAATATCCCTGGCGTTGGCAAACTCTACCTCATGGCTATTAACTCAATCGATATGAACTTCTTCATGTTCTTATCGCTCTTCTACGTTGTCATCGGATTAGTGGCTTCGCTTATCATCGACCTTTCATACGGTTGGGTCGACCCACGTATCCGTATGGGCGCTAGATAATTAGAAAGGAGAAAATATTATGGAAGAAAATAAAGTAATTGATTCTCGTTTCGAATTTGCCCAGAAGGACAAAGTCTTACGTGACGAAAAAATGAAAACAAAGAGAGTCGGCTTCTTTGCTGATGCAATGAGTAGATTCGCCAAAAACAAAGGTTCCATCGTTGCGGCAGCAATTCTTGGAACAATGATCCTCTTCTCTCTTATCGCTCCACTCTGCACAGGGTTTGGAGAAAACCAGAGAGACGACTACTACACGCAGTGTATGCCTAAGATTTCCAAGAATGCTAACGGATTCTGGGATGGATGCAAGAATCGTTCTATCACGGAGAATGAGTACTATTGGAGAAAAGAACAGGGTTCTATCAAAAAAGAATCCGAACCTTATCAAAAGGGTGACATGTTCATGGGTTACAGCAACTACTATGATGTCAAGATTGACACATATAAAGTTGGCTTCGTTTACGACACCTTCGAATTATCAAAAATTGAAGAAATCCTTGAACATGACAAAACCGTTGAGCAGAAAGACAGAATCTTATGGCCTCTCGTTGACATGGGTCAGACAGCAGGCTCTTGGATTAATGAAATCTATCCAACCGCAACATCGAACCAAATCGATTCATACAAAGGCGCTATTAGAACAACTCTTGGCCACAATGCAAACATTGACTATAGAATCTATGCAAATGGTTCAGCCGTAAAGGATGCATCCGGAAAGATCACATACCTTTTCAAGGAAGTTTCTTCCGGTGATTTCAAGACCGAGTCATTCGATATCAATGGAGACGGAACAACAGAAACATACATCATCGCTGAGAAATCACCAGAAGCAAGTATGTGGGACGTCAGAATCCAATACGATAACTATTACAAATACACTCACAATGGCAAAGCCCCGGTATTCATCCTTGGATCGGATACTGTCGGACGTGATTTGCTCACCAGACTTGCGTGTGGTGCTAGATTATCTCTTCTCCTTGGTTTCAGCGTTTCCGCAATCAACCTTATCCTTGGTTTGATTTACGGTGCTATCGCAGGCTATTATGGCGGTACAACTGACTTAGTTATGGAACGTATCGCTGAAATCTTGTCAGAAGTTCCATTCATGATCGTCATGTCATTGTTCTCCATCTATAACTCGAGATATTGGCAGTTGCCGGTTGTCATCGTTGTCTTCTTTGCATTCATCTTAACCGGATGGCTTGGTACATCTGGAACGGTTCGTATGCAGTTCTACCGTTACAAGAACCAGGAATACGTTCTTGCAGCTAGAACGCTTGGCGCTAATGACTTCAGACTTATCTTCAGACACATCTTACCAAACGCAGTTGGTACCATCGTCACAAGCTCTGTCTTAATGATTCCTGGTGTCATCTTCTCAGAGACATCACTCTCTTATTTAGGAATTATCGACTTCGCTTCAACAGGTACAGCATCAATCGGTGTCATGTTGTCTGAAGGACAATCATCATATACAACAAACCCTAACCTCATTATTTGGCCAGCAATCTTCATCTCTATCTTGATGATCTGCTTCAACCTCTTTGGTAACGGTTTACGTGATGCATTCAACCCACAATTGAGAGGAGCTAACAATGGATAATAACGAAAAGATTTTATCTTGTGATAACCTCAGAGTCTCTTTCTGGACCAACAACGGTACAGTCAAAGCGGTTCGTGGCATATCATTTGACCTCTACAAAAAGAAAACACTCGCTATCGTAGGCGAATCCGGTTCTGGTAAATCAGTTACAAGTAAGGCTGTCATGGGTCTTCTTGCCGGAAACAAAATCATCGAAGAAGGACGAATCCTTTACGATGGGAAAGATTTATTAACACTCGATGAGGACGAACTCTGCAAGATCCGTGGATCACGTATCGCTATGATCTTCCAGGACCCAATGTCCTCTCTTAACCCAATCATGAGAGTTGGAAAGCAACTTACGGAAGTCATGGTCTTGAAGAGAAAGGCCGTCATCCGCGAAGCAAAGCATTATTCTTCCTACATCTCAAAGAGACTTGCCGCAATTGATGCTGAAGCAAGCAAAGCCGCTCTCACATTCTCAGGTGAAGACGCTGCGCTCAGAGCCGCTTTAATCAAACTTGAGGCAGAGAACGATAAAGAGATTCTTGATGCTCTCGAGGCCGCTTTAGTCACCTTAAAGGAAATCAGAAAGAACGAAGCCCTCAGCGGTGACGGTTCTAAATTCCCTGAGATCCTCAAAGAGTACCAGAATATCGCAAAGGCTCTTAACCCTTGCAAAGACTACCTTGCCCAGCAAAAGGATGCTGAAATCTTCACATTCGCTGAAAAGGTTAAACTCTTTGTTCAGAAATATAAAGAAGCCATTAAGCGTGAAGAAGCTGCTGCTAAGGCTGCAGAAAAACTCGCCAAGAATGGCGGAGAAGTATCTGAGAAGAGTGAACTCAAGAAGAGAGCATGGTCATCAGAAATCGACGTTTCCCACAACGCTGTTTTCGAAACATGCTTAAAAGCATATGACACATTCCTCGCTTATCTTGAATCAAGAATCGAGGCATATAGAGAAACCGAATCAGAAGTCGAAGTCGACAAAATCCTTAAGCGCTTAGCTCAGGCAAACATCGACAAGGTCTCAAAAGTTGACATGAAAGAATTCCATGACAAGGCAGTTTCTGTCATGGGAGAAGTCGGTATCCCAGATCCAGAGAGAAGAATGAAACAATACCCATTCGAATTCTCAGGAGGTATGAGACAGCGTATCGTCATCGCTATCGCGTTGTGCTCCAACCCAGAAATTCTTATCTGTGACGAGCCAACAACCGCACTTGACGTTACAATCCAGGCCCAGATCCTCGACCTCATCAACGACTTAAAGGAGAAGAGACAACTCTCCGTCATCTTCATTACACATAACCTCGGTGTCGTCGCTAACATGGCTGACGATATCGCAATCATGTACGCTGGAAAGATTGTCGAATACGGCACAGCAGATGATATCTTCTACACTCCAGCACACCCATACACATGGGCACTTCTCAACTCCATGCCTGACTTAGACATGAAGGAGAGACTTGACTCAATTCCTGGAACTCCACCAAACATGATCATCCCACCAAAGGGTGATGCGTTTGCGGCTAGAAACAAGTACGCTCTCCAGATTGACTTCGAAGAGCAGCCACCTTTCTTCACAATTTCCGAAACTCACAAGGCAGCGACATGGCTCCTTGATGAAAGAGCACCAAAACTCGACTTGCCACAGTCCATTAAGGACCGTATCGAGCGTTTCAATAACCTTAATAAGCGTATCGCTGAAAAGGCTCAAAAGGAGGGAGAATAACCATGAGCAAAGATTTCTCAAATGAAGAAGTAATTCTCTCAGTTAGACACCTCAAGCAGTACTTCCGCTTCGGAAAGGGAGAATTCAAGTACAACAAGGCTGTTCACGACGTATCCTTTGACGTTCATAAAGGAGAAGTCGTTGGTTTAGTCGGCGAATCCGGATGCGGAAAAACGACAACCGGACGTTCAATCCTCCGTCTTTATGACATCACCTCTGGCTCCATCTATTTCAAAGGACAGAGAATCGGTGCTGGCACAAGATGGAATGAAAAGGAAATCAAGTGGAAGACAATCCACGCACAGGAAGCTATCAAAGAACTTCAGACCAAAAAGAAAGAAGCTCTTGATTCATTCCAGGTTTCTAGAGACGGCGATTATGAAGCGGAGAAGAAAGCTCTCATCGCTGAATATGACGCCAAGATAAAAGAAATCCGCGACAACCTTCAGGTTATCGTTGATACTCAGGTCAAAAAGATTCGTAAGGCAAACTACGATAAGGCAAACTGCGACAAACTCTTCGCTAAAGCGGAAGTTCAGAGATGCAATGAAAAGTATCTCCCACTTCTTAAAGAGGCAGAGAATGGTCCAGCTGATGAACTTGCAGCTTTAAAGGCTGAATATAAAGAAGCTCTCCATATCGCTAAGCGTTCTAAGTTAACATCAAAGATGCAGATGATCTTCCAGGATCCTATCGCTTCTCTTGACCCACGTATGACAGTTCAGGAAATCGTTGCCGAAGGTTTAAGAATCAACGGCGTTAGAAATCCTCAGGTCTTACACGACAAAGTCGCTGACGCTTTAGAGAAAGTCGGACTTGTCGCTGAAATGGCAAACCGTTACCCACACGAATTCTCTGGTGGCCAGAGACAGCGTATCGGTATTGCTCGTTCACTCGTCATGGAACCAGAACTTCTCATCTGTGATGAGCCTGTCTCCGCTCTTGACGTTTCCATTCAAGCCCAGGTCATCAACCTCTTGAATGACTTAAAGGATGAACTCAACTTATCAATCGTCTTCATCGCTCACGACTTATCGGTCGTTAAGTACTTCTGTGACAGAATCGCAGTCATGTACTTCGGAAAGATCGTTGAAATCGCTCCATCAGACGCATTGTTTGCTCATCCATTGCACCCATATACCAAATCGCTTTTATCAGCTATCCCTCTCCCTGATCCTCATTATGAGAAGAACAGAAAGAGAGTTGACTACGTTCCATCGAGAGATCATGACTACTCAAATTCTAAGCCAGAACTTAGAGAGGTTGAGCCAGGACACATGGTCTTATGCGACGAAGCTGAATTCGAAGCGTACAAGACTTTGATTAACAAATAATGAAAAACAAAAAAGACATCGAAAACTTAAAAATTGAGAAGAATGCCCTTAAAGACATCGATAAGGAAGAGAAGTTGAAACTCTGGCTACTCGATCTTGGGATATCTGCTGGCGTACTTATTGTTTTAGCAGTACTAACGGCAGTAATCATCATCTTCTTCAATGCCAATTATGAGTTCGATAAGTACCCTATAACCTGCTTTGTCGACATCATGACAATTCCGGGCATACTTGGAATATTTGGTTGGCTCTTGATATTCGTATCTAATGAAGGTGTCTTTGACCTCATCGTATACGGCACGAAGAAATTTCTATCGTTCGTATTCCGTCTTCACCCAGAAGACTCTAAACTCCCTAAGACATATGGTGATTACTATGTGATGAAACACACAGGTAAAAAGCCTAACCGCCATTGGGGAATCCTCATAGTAGGCGCTTTGTTCTTCCTGACAGGACTGATTCTCCTGATTCCATCTTATCTGATTGAAGGTGGCATTCATCATTCGGACCCAGGCGGAAGCGTCACTACAACCGAGGTTATAATCAAAAGCTTAATTATTGGAGGTTTCTAATATGAACAAACTAATAGAAAACCAGAAAAAGTACGGATCATGGGCTTGTTTCGCTCTTATCCTTGTGACGATGATTGCAACTATTCTCTTCATCGTCTTCTCAGTTGTTAACTATTCAACAAAAGGAGCGATTCATGTCGATTGCACCGAATACACCGAGGCATTCGTAAAAGGCTTCGAGGGATTCTTCTATAGCGGTGGTGCCATAACATTTGGCTCAATCGCACTTGTGGGCGAAATCCTTTGCTTAGTCGGTTGCTTAACGGGTTTTGAAATCTTGTTAACCATTGGCATCTCAGCAGTCCCATGCGCTTTCTACCTTTATTTCTTTAGAGATACTGTTTATTGCATCGGTGGATCAATTGTTCCAGGTCTCTTCTGCGGAGGAGAGTGGGCTTCCTTAATCTTCCTTATCGCAGGAGTGTGGTCATTGATTGCCTCTCTTTCAAGATCTCATTTCGTTGAAACACTAAAGAGACCTGTCATCGTGTTCGCAATTGGATTCGGAATCGTTGCTCTCTTCTATGAAATTGGTTCCTTTGGCATTGCGAAATTCCCATTACTCATCTTGGCAAACCAAATGTTAATCATCGCTGCTGCAGCGTATACGGTATTCTCAATCCTTCTCATCAAGGCAGTTGAAAAACTCGTAGGTTAATCCATATGAATAGAATAAGGCGCCTCAAGGTGCCTTTTCTTTTTAAAAAGAATAATGCACACTCGTGATAATTGTGCATAATATAACCAGATACTTCGGAAGGTAATACTTATGGCAAAATTCAAAAAGCGTTTTATCGCATATGGTTTTATTGGTTTGATTGCTTTAGCAATCGGAGGAAAACTCGTTGCTACGTCTGCAAATACTGCATCGCTATTTAACTACATCAACAAATTTGACGCGGTTGAATATGGGGATGATCGTTTAATCCCTGAACTCGAAGATGGAAGATACTCTATAAAGACTGATAGAGATATCAAGATCATGCAACTTACCGACCTTCACATTGGAGGTGGCCTTTACACCGCTAAGAAGGATAGAAAAGCAATCTATGAAATTGTTACCATGCTGCAGCAAGAAAAGCCTGATATCGTCATTTTGGACGGCGATAACATCTTCTGCGTACCTGGGCCTATCTTTAATGGAGGCGGCACATTCAATAACAAGATGGCTGCCAAGGTTGTTCTTCAAATCTTTGAACATGAGAAAGTGTATTTCACCACGGTATTCGGAAACCACGATACGGAATCATTTGATTTTACAAAGAGAAAGGGAATGGGGAAACTCTACGAGAATAACAAGTATGAGTATTGTTTCTTCCAATCTGAATTCAGCGATGAAGACAATAAGATGCCAAGCGTTACCAATCAATGCATATTACTCAAGAACTCGGATGATTCAATTCGCAAAGTCGTGATGCTCATCGACTCCAACGATTACATCTCAAGATCTATCAGCGCATCCATCAACTGGGAATACGACGTTATTCACGAAGCTCAGATTGACTGGGCCGAGAACACGATTAAGGAACTTCAAACAAAAGAGGGTCATGATCTAAAAACTCTGTTCTTCCATCATATTCCTACCGGAGAATTTGAAACGGCATTCCGCGAACTTAGAGATAACAATTGGAATGATACGGCCACAACTAAATACGTCGAAGGCGTATGGGGCGAAGAAGCGGCCGAGAAGATAGATGGTGGAAGAATCTGGTACGGAGGAATCAAAGATAGAGAAACCGCTCCAGAGGATATTGACCAGTTCTTCGAGAGAATGGGACCGGATGGAATGAATACCATGGAAGCGGTCTTCGTTGGCCACGATCACACGAACAATGCGGTAGTGGAGTATAAGGGAGTTACACTATCATACGGATACTCAATCGATAATACTGCATACACGGACATTGCTAAGTTTGGAAAACAAAGAGGCTGCACCGTGATCACCGTGAAGAATGATGGAACCTGGAGTCAGGTGCATAAAAACGTATACACGGATTATGGAGCATCAACTGACAAATTCATTAAAGTTAACATTGATGACTATTATCAGGAAGATGTTGTAGACATCAAAAAGATCAGAGAAGGAAGATAAACTTAAGCGGGTGGAAACATCCGCTTTTCTTTTTATCAAAACGGCAATAAACGACATTTAAAACAAAAAAACATCAAAAATAGAGTAAATTTTCCAAGAAAATCATAAAAACTCTGATTTTTCTAAGCCTATTTTGGAAAAAACTGCCTAATTTATTCAATGTAAGCGATTTTTTCTACATTTCTTCTTTACATAAACAAAACTGCGAGCATAATGGATGAAAATAGGAGATTTGCAATGGAGAAAATCGTCGAAGAATTTGGTTTAGATGTATTTGATGACAAGAAGATGAAAGAACTTCTTCCATCACCTGTCTATAAAAGATGGATTGATACAATGAATAATAAGGGTGCTCTCGACAGAGAGACGGCCGATGTCATCGCTCATGAAATGAAAACGTGGGCATTATCTAAAGGATGCACGCATTACACGCATTGGTTCCAACCTTTAACCGGAGCCACGGCCGAGAAGCATGATTCATTCTTGGATATGGATAAAGAAGGAAAGCCACTTGCCAAGTTCTCAGGAAAGAATCTTATCAAAGGCGAACCTGATGCTTCATCATTCCCAAGTGGTGGTTTGCGCGCTACATTCGAAGCTCGCGGATATACATATTGGGATTGCACTTCCCCAGCTTTTATCAAGGACGGAACATTATTTATCCCAACAATTTTCGTTTCCTATAAAGGAGAAGCGTTGGATTTTAAGGGACCTTTACTTAAATCAATGGATTCAGTTTCCAAGGCTTCATGCAGAGTCATCAATGCTTTCGGTGATAAGAGCGTTACTCGTGTTACCTCATCTGTTGGACTTGAACAGGAATACTTCCTCGTCGCAAAAGAAGACTTCCTTAAGAGAGAAGATTTGGTGTTAGCAGGAAAGACAGTTATTGGAGCTCTTCCTCCAAAAGGACAGGAACTTGAGACTCATTATTTCGGTACAATCCCTACTAGAGTGCAGGATTTCATGAAGGACGTTAATGTTCATTTATGGAAACTTGGCATCTTCGCTAAGACAGAACACAACGAGGTTGCGCCAGGACAGTTCGAGCTTGCGCCAATCTATGCAGACACAAATATCGCCATTGATCAGAACCAAATCATCATGGAAGTGCTCCAGAAGACTGCTCTTAAACATGACCTTGTCTGCTTATTGCACGAAAAACCATTTGCTGGGATCAACGGCTCTGGCAAACACAATAACTGGAGTTTAACAACAAACACCGGCGTAAATCTTTTCGACCCTGGAAAGAATCCACATGAGAACATCCAGTTCTTAACATTCCTTTGCGCGTTTATCAAAGCGGTAGATACGCACCCAGAATTAATTAGACTTTTCACATCATGCCCTGGCAATGATTATCGTTTAGGTGCAAATGAAGCGCCTCCAGCAATCATCTCCATCTTCTTAGGAAGCGTTATTGAAGATGTACTAGATTCGCTTGTAGACGATAAACCAAAAACATACGCAAAGAATTCTCTTAAAGATTTCGGAATATCCAACTTAAGCTATCTTCCAAGAGACAACGCTGACAGAAATAGAACATCACCAGTTGCATTTACTGGAAATAAGTTTGAGGTCCGTGCATTAGGCTCAAGCATGTCAGCAGGATATCTAAATGTTGCTCTCAACTCTATAATGGCAGAGGCTTTAAATGAGATTGCTGATGAGATCGAATCTCACAAGTATCGCCAGGATATAAGAAAAGCCGCTCTCGACATCTGTGTCGAAATCGTCAAGGAACACAAGAGAATCCTCTTCGGTGGAGATGGCTATGCAAACGCTTGGATTGATGAAGCGGAGAAACGTGGACTTCTCAATATTAGAACATGGGTTGAAACCATTAAATATGTTGAAGAACACAACTCGGCAGCTGTACTTGTTAAAGAAGGAGCGCTCTCCGAAGAAGAAGTTTCAGCAAGACTCGATGTTATGTATGAAACATATGCTAAGGTTAAATCCATTGAGCTTAGAACCCTTTCGGATATGATGAAGACCAAGGTTTATCCAGTCATTGGCAAAAACATCGTATCTCTAGCTTCTACTGGAGAATTCATGCCTGAATACTTCAAAGAAACTATTGTAAAACTGAAAGCGTTTGTAGATGAATCTTCAAAAGAACTATCTGAACTCGATAAGGTTATTGCAGATGCTCACAACCTTACTTCTAACAAGGAAACTGGTTTATACCTCCTTGAGAAGGGAGTTCCTCTCCATGAGTCCATCAGAGCTAAGTATGATGCAATTGAAGGCCTTCTAGCGTCGGAGTTATTCACTTACCCTACATACGGATCATTATTCTTCAAACTTGATTATTAATAGTAAGCCCGATTGAATGGTCGGGCTTTTCTTATGCCCGGAATAAAAGAAAAACGCACCCACGAATGGATGCGTATCTTGATCTGCGATTGTTGCAACAGATTAGAGAAGTCTGTTGTAGTATTCGATGATCTGAGCTTCGTTGATGTCTTTTGGAAGTTCGTTTCTCTCTGGAAGTCTTGCGAAGACGCCTGAGAACTTTTCTGCTTCAACTGTGACGAAGCCTGGGATTGTTGGCTTTCCTTCAACTGACTCTTTGACGACCTTTAATGGAGATGTCTCTTTGAATGAGATGACGTCGCCAACGTTGCATAAGTATGAAGCGATGTCGACTTTCTTTCCATTAACGAGGACGTGACCGTGGTTGACTAACTGACGGGAAGCTGCACGAGTGCGAGCGAAGCCCATTCTGTAGACGAGGTTGTCGAGTCTGGATTCGAGGATTCTGAAGAATGCGAGACCTGTAACTGTGGTCTTGTCTTTCTTTGCCATGACGAAGAGTCTTCTGAACTGCTTTTCTGAAATTCCGTAGTAGTTGCGGAGTTTCTGCTTTTCAGCTAACTGAGAGCCATACTCTGATGGCTTTCTCTTTCTGTCCTGACCATGCTGGCCTGGACCATAAGCTCTCTTCTTGAGCTCATCACCTGTCTCTAAGATTGAGAAGCTGAGGTGACGTGATTTTTTCCATGTGGAACCTGTGTATCTTGACATATCTAAAATGTCTCCTTTCTTTGCGGAACAAAGTGTTGGATGCTTCTCCCATTTCCCGGGTGTCTCTCCTTCGGCCACTTTAGCTGAGCCTACCACTATAAATCGAGGGACGTCGGACGGAAACGTAAAAGCCTGCTAACTTTTCACGCGAGATATACAATAAGTATCGAATCCGTCTTCGTCAACAAAATTCGTAATATTTGAAGACAAAAACTTATTTTTTCCCACTTTTTGCAATTCCATAGCGTAAACCGCAGCTAGTAGTGTATATTTATTAATATGTTTATTAATAGTTTTTTCTCATCAATTTTATCTTCAGACCCAAATAATGTGCTTTGGATCGTTGTCGGCATCGTTGCTGGCGTCATTATCATCGGAGGAATTGCAGTCCTTCTATATTTCACGGTATTCAAACGCGTAAGACTCAATAGGCAAGTCACCGACTTAACCTCGAAATACAACACATCACATGGTCTTTTGTTTGGTGATATCAATACGTTAATTAAAAGACTTGAAACAATCTCAAACCTTAATATCGTTTATATAAACGAGTTTTCTGAATGGAAGAAAAGATATAGCGACATTAGAGATGTCAGCGACCCTAATATTTCCCATAGAGTTAGAGAACTTAAGAGCCTCCTCCAGGATGGACGAGTTAACGAATTAACCGAGAGACTTCCTGATGTTAGGTCTTTGGTAAATGACTATTGTGACTCGGTAAGCAAACTCTACGAGAAACTAAAAGAGAAATTCAGGATTGAAAATGAATGCAACGATTTGCTAACAGGTTTAAAAGCTCAGTTAAGACAGGTTAAGTTAATCTACAACAGCAATGTTGCTGATATGAATCTTGTCGTCAGTGTTTTTGAAGATGTTTTCAAACGTCTTGATGATTTGTTCGAACAATGCGAAAACGATGTCGAAGGCGCTAGATACGAAGAAGCAAAGAAAGTACTCACATCCCAAATTGAACCTGCAGTTAATCTGATTCAGGAAGACTTGAAGATCCTCCCAGAAGTCTGCGTTCAGATTTCCACAATTCTCCCAGACAACATCATCTCGCTTAAGAACCGCTTTGAGGAATTGACAAAAGATGGACTTCCATTATTCCAGGCTTGCTCTTATGAAATCATTAATGAATTAAGCAACAAAGTCTCATCCATTTCCTCGCAGGTTAAAACCTTGAATCTCAAAGGCGTGAAGGAAGAAATCCAAAATATTCACGCCACAATCGATACATGTTTGAGAAAATTCGATGAAGAACTCGATGCAAAAGAGAAGTTCCTAGAAGCCATCAATCCGGCAGAAAAAGATCAGCAGGATGTAAATAAAGAATTCACTCGTTTGAATAATAACCTCGGCAAGATTAGGGAGATGTTCTTAATCGATGCAGATGATGATGCCAAGGTTGCGCATATCAAATCATTGATTGATAAGTCTGCAACAACGAAGAGAAATCTCGATTCTTTCATCAATAGTGCTACCAAGCAGCCATACTCAGTTCTTTTAACAAAGGTTCTTGCTTTGAGAGCTGAAACAAAGTGCACAAAAGACGCTTTGGATTCATTTATGACATATTTGATGTCTCTTAAGACTGAAGTTGAAGAAGCTTTAGAAGACTTAAATGAATACTATCTCAAGGTCAGAGATGCTGAAGCCCTTATAGCCGATATTCGAATGGAATCAGTTACAAATGCTTATTCCGAGGATATCGAGAATCTCCATTCCGTCTTTGATGAACTCAACCACCTTATCCACAAAGCGCCAATCGATGTAAAAGTTGTAGCTAAGCATCACGGAGAAATGGTTAAGGATGGAAACGAACTTATCGATTCTGTAGCTAAGACCCTCGAAGAACTCGAAAAAGCAGAGAAAGCCATTGTCATTGCAAATAGACATAGGGCACCAAACCCTGATGTTGACGCGACGATCAAGCAGTCAGAGAACTTCTTCTTTGATGCTAAGTTCAGCGACGCACTTATCTTGGTTACCTCGATTTCGACAATGGAAGAATCGGATTCAACTAGAAAATAAACATGATATATTTCGATAATGCCGCGACTACAAAGCCGTATGCTGAAGTTTTAGAATTATTCTCCAAAACATCGTTGGAGAATTTTGCTAATACTTCTTCAACGCACGCTATTGGTAGAGCATCGTTAAGAAAACTGGATGAGGCAAGAACGCATATCAAGACATTGCTAAATCTCCAGAAAACGCATGAAATGATTTTCACCAGCTGCGCTTCTGAGTCAAACAACTTGATTATCAAGGGAGTTGCTCACAAATACTCAAATAGAGGAAAACGAGTAATTACTAGCGAGGTGGAACACCCTTCTGTTTTAAACGCATTCAAAGAATTGGAAACCGAAGGTTTTGATGTTGTTTTCCTGCCTGTTAATAAAGATGGTTTCGTTGAACCGGCTCTTCTCGAATCCGCAATGACCAAAGATACAATACTTGTATCAATCATGGCTGTTAACAATGAGATGGGTTCTATTTTCCCTGTCAGCAAATATGCTGATATAGTTCACAAATATCCGAAAGCATTTTTCCATAGCGATGCAACACAGTCTATCGCTAAGGTTAAGGTTGATTATACAAAAGTAGATTTGATATCTTTCTCATCCCATAAGATTGGCGGTCTTAAAGGCAATGGTGCGCTTCTTTACAAGAAGTCTATTCAATTGTCTCCACTTCTTGATGGAGGAGAACAGGAATTTGGTGTTAGAGCCGGAACCGTTGATTTGGCGGGTTCGCTTTGCATGGATTTGGCCTTAACTAAATCTCTCAAAGAAATGAACGCAAACATCACTGCGGTTACCACTTTAAAAAACCATCTTGTTAACGGTCTCTCAACAATTGAAGAGGTATCTTTCAACTCTCCTGAACAATCATCTCCATTTGTTTTGAATTTCTCTTTGGAAAAGCATAAATCCTCGGTAGTACTTGAAGCTTTATCACGGAAAGAGATATATGTTTCAAGCGTTTCTGCTTGCTCTTCTAAAGGAGAACCTATATCTTACGTCTTGCTCGGAATGGGCAAAACAGAAGTGGAGGCAAGGAACTCCATTCGCGTTTCGATTTCGCCAAACAATACGATTGAAGAAGTCGATACGTTTATCGCAACACTCAAAGATATCTTGGCAACAACTGCCGGAAGGGACTTCGTGAAATGAAATACTCATACATCATGATTCACTATGGAGAACTCTCCACAAAAGGAGGCAATAAGAAATTATTCATCAACTGCCTCAACAGAAATATTAGACATGCTCTCGCAAATGACTTCCCTGAATCAAAAGTCACATGCGATAGAGATCACACTTACGTCACAACAGAAGAATATGAAATCCAAGATTTAGTCGTCAGACTTCAGGAAGTGTCCGGTATTCAGAGAATAACACCAGTTGTCAAAGTCGAGAAGTCGATGGAAATCATCGAAAAGACCGCTTTGGAACTCATTGAGGCCGAAGATGGGTCAACATTCAAGGTTAAGGCTAAAAGGGCTGATAAGCGCTTTGAACTTGATTCCTATGGAATCTGCAATGCTGTAGCAACCCCAATTCTTAAAACGAAGAAATATACAGTCGATCTCCATAATCCGGATATCAGTTTGACCGTAGATATCCGCGAGACTTGTGCATGCATCTCATGTCATGAGTTCAAGGGATGCGGCGGTTACCCTTTGGGAATGAATGGAAAGGTTATGCTTTTGCTTTCAGGCGGAATCGATTCCCCGGTAGCTGCATATCAATTGGTTAGACGTGGAATCAAGATTGAAACCCTTCATTTTGCATCGCCACCATACACATCGGATGCAGTCATCGACAAATTAACTGATATCATCAAGACACTTAACACATACCAAGAAGACATTAAACTCAACATCGTTCCGTTTACCGAACTTCAGTTGGCAATCTATGAGCACGTGGATGAACCGTATTGCATCACCATTATGAGAAGAATGATGATGAGAATCGCAACAGAGGTTGCAAAAGACCATAACTGTCACGGAATTGCTACAGGTGAATCTGTTGGCCAAGTTGCGTCGCAGACTCTTGAATCGATGATCGCAATCAACGATGTAACCAATTATCCAATAATTCGTCCTTTGGCTGTAATGGATAAGAATGAGTGCATTGATATCGCAAAAAAGATTGATACATACGAAATCAGCATCAGACCTTACGAAGACTGCTGCACAATTTTCACTCCAAAGAAACCTAAGACCAAACCAAGGATTAAAGACTGTGAATTCTTTGAATCCAAATGGGATTGGAAGGCACAGGTTGAAGCGTGCGTAAAAGGCGTGAAATCAACATTTATTAGAAACGGTGAAATCATCTATAACAACACAACGCCAGAAGAAGCGGGAACCTCACCAGAAGAATAGTTGTTAATTAGTAGTTTCTTTTATTAATAAAAGGGTGCCCATTGAATGAGCACCTTTTACTTTTGTTTTTAGAAGTTTTCTTTCAGATATTTCTCGATACGTTTAATGGCTTCTTTTAGCGAATCCAAACTATAGGCGTAAGAGATACGGACAAAGCCTTCTCCGCATTCGCCAAATGCTGTTCCAGGAACTACAACGACATGTTCTTTTTGTAAAAGATCTGTTGCAAACTCTTCACTGGTCATTCCGTACTTTGAAATGTTCGGGAAGATGTAGAATGCGCCTTTTGGTTCAAAGCAAGGCAAACCGAGTCTTTCGAATTCTGCGAGAAGGTAGTGGCGTCTATTGTCATACTCTTCCTTCATCTTCTCTATGTCTTCGTCACCGTGTTTTAAGGCTTCGATTCCAGCGTATTGTGATGGTGTGGCCGCGCACATAATGACGAACTGATGGATCTTCTTCATTTGGTTCATGATCGCTTCCGGACCCATAACATAACCAAGTCTCCAGCCTGTCATTGAGTAGGCTTTCGAGAAGCCGTTAACAATGATGGTTCTCTCTTTCATTCCTGGAAGGGATCCGATAGAAACATGTTTGCTTGAATACGTTAATTCAGAATAGATTTCATCTGAGATTACAAGTAAGTCATGCTTTTTGATTACTTCAGCAATAGCCTCTAGATCTTCTCTTTCCATGATTCCGCCGGTTGGATTGTTTGGGAAGTTCATGATAAGAGTCTTAGTTTTTGGGGTAATGGCTGCTTCCAATTCTTCAGGAGTAAGCCTGAATTGATTCTTTTCCTGAAGATTGATTATTTTCGCGACGCCGTTAGCAAGGATTACATCCGGTTCATAACAAACATAGCATGGCTGAAGAATAATTACTTCATCACCAGGGTTTGTCGTTGCTCTTAAAGCGATATCGATAGCTTCAGATCCGCCACAGGTAACAATAATTTCATCTCTTGTGTAATTAAGATCGTATTTGCGTTTGTTCCATGTGGCAATTTCATCTCTTAACTCAGGCATACCCTGATTGGATGTATAGAATGTATAACCTTTCTCAAGAGAATAGATACCTTCTTCTGTTATGTGCCAAGGAGTGTCGAAATCAGGCTCTCCAACGCCCAAAGAAACGCAGTCTGGAATCTTGTTTGCAATATCAAAGAACTTACGGATTCCGGAAGGTTTTATGGTTTTTAATTTATCGTTGATGAAGTCTCTCATATTTCTAACATTTCTCTGTGGTCGACTTTCTCGTCTTCGAGGATAACGCCGTTATCTTTGTATTTCTTAAGGACGAAATGAGTAGCGGTGCTCTGGATTGAATCTAAAGCGGAAAGCTTATTGAAGACGAATTCTGAAACTTCTCTCATGCTTTTGCTCTGGATCTCGACAAAGAAGTCGTAGTTACCTCCAGACATTAAATAGACTGAGCTAACTTCATCGTACTTTGCGATTCTGTTTGCGATGCGATCAAAGCCGCTTCCTCTTTGAGGAACGACCTTTACTTCGATGATTGCGTTGACCTTCTCGTCAGTAACCTTATCCCAATTGATTATTGCGCCATATCCGCAGATAACCTTATCGGCCTCCATTTCGGCAATCGCCTTAACGACGGATGCCTCGGGTTCACCAATCATCTTGGCGATTTCACTTGTTGAGATTTGTGAATTCTTTTCGAGAATTCTTAAGATTTTAGTTTTCATGAATCGATCTCCTCTTTTCGTGGGATAGTTGTAAGGATACATATTTATTTCATAAAGACAATAAATATTCTCGGAAAGAGTTTCATTTTGTCGTAAAAAACAAAAAAGCTGACCCATAAATGGTTCAACTTAATTGACTAATCAAGTGTGAAGTATGTGTCAGACTTCTTTTGTTTCATTTCTGTTTCGAGATGGTTGAACATCTGAACGTATTTGACTGGATTGAATCTTTCCGATCCGATCACTAGGTAACTTTTATCTCCTATCAATAAGGACAATTTATTTCCTGAAATAGGTGATGCCGCTGATATTTTGGATAGATCGACTTCCATGTTCTCTCCAAAGACTAGCTTGTTGCCAAATAGTTTGATTTTTCCAGTAGCAACGGACTTTCTTTTCTTTAGCAGTCTATACTCTAATATATCCTGTACATCATCCTCGAAGATGAGTTGATGTACATCGTACTTCCAATCCCTTATGTAACTCTTTTGGAAATTGTACCAATCGATTAGTTTTCTATATCCGTATTTGTTTTCCTTGAAAGTAAGGTTTTCTAAATATGTGAATACAGTGTTGCATTCTGTGCATGCAATTGTGTCTTTTTCCGATTTTAGCTTTGAAAGGGATTTGCATTCCGGACAAACGTAAAGCAACCTTTCAAGGTATTCAGCAGGTGCATCTGATTTGTATTCAATGCCGGTATCTGAATCGAATACTTCCAGATCTCTCTTAACGATTTCGAATAAATCAGAATCGGAAATATTCTTTAGTTCTTCTGGCGTGAACCTGGTCTTTATTTCTGTCCAGATTGTTCCTTTTCTCTTTTTTGAGCCCCATCTCGGGTTTACACCTGTTCCATTATGTATATTCACGATAACGAGGCTAGCATTCGTTTTTCTAACTAATTTGAAAACACTCTCATTAAAAGGGAATTGAAATTCGGCATAAGTTCTGTTTCCCTCAGGGAAAACAAGAACATTTCCGCCTTCTTTGAGACACTGCATCATTTTGACAACACAGTTGATGTCCGTTGTTCCTTTTTTCTTTGGAATCATTCCGGTCACATTGTAAAGGAACTTTGACGTTGCTCCATTCGATAAGAGGGTATCCAGGCATACAGGCTCTATGTGTTTATTGGCAGAGCCCATCAACATGATAGCGTCGAGATCAGTTTGGTGGTTCGAAAGTATCAAGGTTGGTCCGTCTAATTTGATCTTTGCTAGTTTGATTTTAAAGGAGCAATGCGAAACCAACCTATAAATAGGCCTAAATAAAACTCCAAAGAATTTATGCTTTGTTTTGAATTGTTTATTTTTCGCCACGCGAGGCTCCTTTTGCGGCGATCTTTGGTGAGAACACTAAGAATACCGTATAAGCGATGAATAAGGCTGCATAGATGCCTAATGCAATAATGGCGTTTGTAATACTTTTTCCTGTGAAATTCATGAGGAGAAGAAGTGGTGCGACACATAAAGTTGCCGGCAATTGCTGGATGATGTAGATGTTAGCTGTTGGCGTCTCAAGTTTTGGATCGATTTCCTTTA
>DCHU01000004.1 GCA_002314915.1 Caryophanales bacterium UBA1744 | reverse complement strand
TATGATTCAACATTCTGCAGATGGCTCGGTGTCACCGGTTGGCCAACCAATGTTATCATCGACAGAAACGGCAGATATGCTGCTGGAGAAGCTGGTTACGCACCTGATGGAACAACAAATTCGTTCCACCATTTGGCGGACAGGTTCCTCGGTTCTAGCTACGAGCCTAGCTATTAATTAAGGATTTGACCTCGATTATTCGAGGTCTTTTTCTTCTTTCAAAAAATAAATAGCAAAAAACGCAAATTCGAATTGACAAGTTTGAAACCCATTGTATTCTCTTGGCATAACCAGCGATGGAGAGTAGTAACATCGAATCGCTTGCTAGAGAGAGGCCCTGGGTGGTGAGAAGGGTTGCAAGTCTTGATGCGAATGGACTCCTGAGGGCTCGAGGAAAGGCGAAAGCTTAGTATTGCGAGACGGAGATAGGCCTCCGTAAACAAAGCCAGCATATGTTAGTATGCGTAAGAGGGTGTGGAGTAATATCTGCACCAAGCCGGGTGGTACCGCAAGACAAGAATTGAATTCATGTCCTGTCCCAGCAGTTCTAAAGCTGTGGGATGGGACTTTTTCTATCCTAGGCACTGATTTATAGGAGGAAAAACAAAATGAAAAAATCAATTAGAACAGGTCTTATCTTATCAGCGATGACATTACTCGCATCTTGCGGAGTGTCAAAGCAAGCAGACACCTTCACAATCGGTATCTGCAATTACGTCGATGACGCATCTCTCAATCAGATTTGCGAAAACATCCAGGAAGTCTTGAAAGAAGAAGGCAAGAGCGGTGTTAAGTTCGATATCAAGTATCAGAACTGCAACGCGGATAGAGCAGTCCTCGATCAGATCATCTCAGACTTCATCTCAAAAGATGTCGACCTTATGGTCGGTGTTGCAACCCCAGTCGCTATGGCAATGCAGGCCGCGACAGAAGACAACAATATTCCGGTCGTATTCGCTGCGGTCTCCGATCCAGTTGGATGCCAAATCGTTGACTCACTTGCTGCACCTGGCGGAAACATCACGGGCACAAGCGACTATTTAGATACAAACTCAGTCTTCAACCTCATGTTCGCATTGAACGAGAATCCTAAGAAAGTCGGACTCTTATACGATTTGGGTCAGGACTCATCAAAAACTCCAATTGCAGACGCTAAATCAATCCTCGCCAAGAAAGGCGTTGAAGTAGTTGAGGCAACCGGCACAAACACATCAGAAATCATCCAGGCTGCATCAGACTTGGTATCGAAGGGCGTTGAGGCGGTGTTCACGCCATCTGACAACACGGTCATGACAGCTGAATTATCAATATACGAGACACTCGCAAACGCAAAAATCCCACACTATACAGGCGCGGACTCTTTCGCGTTGAACGGCGCATTCCTCGGATATGGCGTCGACTACGCTAACCTTGGAAAAGAAACCGGTGCAATGGTCGTCGACATTCTTAAAAACAACAAGGATGTTGCAACATATCCTGTTAAGACATTCGATAACGGAACTGCAACAATCAACACCGAAACATGTGCAAAAATCGGATTCGACATCGAAGATGTTAAAACAAAATTCGCCCCATATTGCACATCTATTAAGACATTAACAACAGCGGAATCATTCTAATTATGGCAGGCTTCTTATCGACATTTCAGACGGCATCTGAACTCGGCTTGATCACATCCATAGCGGTCCTCGCCTTGTTCATAAGCTACATAAACTTGAACATCTGTGACTTATCAACCGATGGTTCTTTCACGCTGGGTGCGTCTGTTGGTGCGGTAGTGGCCATCGCCGGATACCCTTATTTAGCTTTATTTGCCGCGATCGGAGCGGGAATGATATCAGGTTTAGTCGTAGCGTTTTTGCAGACAAAACTCCACATCAATTCCCTCCTTGCCGGCATCGTTGTGAATACTGGGTTATATTCCATAAACATTGCCGTCATGGGCAATTCCTCAATTTTGAATCTCAACAAGACAAGGACCATCTTCACTGACTTCAAATCCTTGTTGTCATCGACCTTCCTTAATAATTACTACAAACTTGTGGTCATAATCTTGATCCTTGCTCTTGTTGTGACATTCATCACTTTGCTTCTCAAGACAAAATTCGGACTTGCTCTAAGAGCAACCGGAGACAATCTTGAGATGGTTAAGTCCTCATCAATCAATCCGACAATCATCACGATTATCGGTCTTATGATATCCAATGGATTAACAGCGTTATCCGGTTCCCTCATGGCTTTCTCCGTCAAGTCCTCGGATATCAACATCGGCAGCGGTATCGTTACCGTTGCTTTGGCGTCCTTGTTGATCGGCACCTTATTCTTCAAGAAGAGAGGTATTTGCTTAAAAGCAATTGGAGCGATTATCGGCGCGGTCCTCTTCAGATTCGTCTACACATTAGCCTTAAAGATGGACATGCCTGCCTCATACCTGAAACTCGTATCTGCAGTCATCGTCGTCATCGCTTTATCTGCAAGATACGTTAAGGAACCGGTCTTAAGAGGAGTGGACGGAATAAAGAAATTGTTTGGAGGTAGAAAGAATGCTTGAGATAAAAGGTGTTTCCAAAACCTTCAATAAAGGTACAGTAAATGAGAAGAAGGTCTTCTCTAATCTCTCGTTAACAGTGAATGACGGCGATTTCATCACGATTATCGGCTCTAATGGCGCGGGCAAATCCACGCTGTTCAACCTCATCGGAGGATCGCTTCTTGCGGATGACGGTTCTATTCTCCTCGATGGTAAGGACATCACTCTAAAAAAGAGTTACAAACGTGCTAAAGACATAGGCCGTTTATTCCAGGAACCTAAGCTTGGGACAGCGGGAAGCATGACTATCGAAGAGAATCTCGCTCTTTGTTCAAAAGGCAGCAATTGGCTCTCTTTTGTTAGCAAAAAGGAAAAAGAGGTATTCAAAGAGAAACTCAAATATTTAGAAATGGGCCTTGAAGACAGAATGAAACAGCCGGTTGGCCTTTTATCGGGAGGACAAAGACAGGCATTGAGCCTTCTTATGGCAACATATAACACTCCAAAGCTTTTGCTGTTGGATGAACATACGGCAGCATTGGACCCTAAAGCCCAAGAACAAGTTCTTAAGATAACTAAAGAGGTGGTGGAAGAGAACCACATCACCTGCTTAATGATCACCCATGACATGAAAATGGCTTTGGAGATGGGAAACAGAACGATAATGATGCAAAACGGGCAGATAGTCGTAGATATTTCAGGCGAAGAGCGCGCCAATATGACAGTGGATGGCCTCTTAACCCTCTTCAAGGAGAAGGCTGGAGAAGCTCTTCTCAACGATAGGGTGCTCCTCTCGAATTAATTTAAGTGTTTATTATCACTTGTTAATTTCTATATAATCAACTCGACATGTATTACGTTATAGCCTCTGGCAAAAAGAAATCGACAATTGGCCAAAACGCGATTGAGACTTTGATTAAGAAACTCCAGGAAAGAGGAGTGGATTTTAAACTCATGGTCTCAGAATATGCGGGACACTCCGTGGAACTCGCAAGAATCGCATCAGAAGCGTCTGATTGCACGGCTATTATCGCGATTGGCGGGGATGGCACGTTTTATGAGGTATTGAACGGTATGGACACGAAAAATGTCCCTATCGGCCTAATTCCGGCAGGCACTGGCAATGATTTCGCTAGAACCCTTGGCATCACAATAGATATCGATAAGTGCTTAGACAACATTATCGGTGAGGAACCGGTTTATCTAGACTACCTATTGGTAAACGGAAAACACAAAGCCTTCAACGTCGTTGGTTCCGGCTTTGACATTCAGTTATTGGAGAAAGAGATTGAGTACCGCAAAAAGTATTCCGATAAGCGTTCTTATAACGCCGCGCTGATGAATACGATTTTCAAATGCAAATTCGAGAAGGTCAAGTACAAGATCGATGACGGCGAGGAACACGAACAGCAGATGTTCATGTTCGACTGCTCAAACGGCAAATGGGGCGGCGGAATGCTTCCTCTAAGTTTGGAGTCAGACCCACATGACGGCATCATGGAGTTCTCGGTTATTAGAACATTTAAGAAAATAGGGTTGCTCCCATTGCTCTTGAAGTTCCAAAAAGGAAAACTTCCAGAGACTGACTATGTCAAATACTATCCATGCAAGAAAGTTGAAGTGGATGTTGAGCCTAGATTAAGAGTCAACCTCGATGGCGAGATACTCGATTTGTTCCCAATTACAGTCGAAGTGGTACACAACGAGTTGAGGTATTTCAAATCAAAGATTGCCCCAGTTGACCCATACGAGATACTCAAACACAAAAAGAAATACAACTAAGCCCGGAATATCTGGGCTTTTTTGATAAAAGAAAAAGACGTGAGGGGAATCACGTCTAGTTTCTTAATCAATTGATTATAAGCAGAACAATGTTGCGATTGCTGCGGTTGCGTCTGCTGCGCCGCCGATGATTGATGCGATGATTCCAAGTCCATAGATTGCGCCAACGACGATCCATAAAGGAACCATGATGAAGCTAACGACGATTGCGACGATAGCTGCTGGCTTTGCGATTCTCATAAAGACCTTATATGGGTTCTTTGTGATGACTCCGCACTTTTTGAGTTTGCTCAAAGCAATGAATCCGAAGATTGCACCAACTACTGGATATTCGCATAAGCATAATGCGATCATAGCGAAGATGAATGCCATTAATGCTGGCTTTGTATCTTCGACAACTGGTGTAGCCTCTTCGACCTTGACCTCTTCAACAACTTCTTTATTTTCTTCCATAAGAAAACTCCTTTTTTCTAGGTTATTACGAATACAAGAATATGGAAATTGTTCTTTTCTTTTTGTGGCAAATATTTGAAACAAGAAAAAACCACACCTTTGGTGATGTGGCTCTTAATTATTCTGAGAATACCGGTTTGTTGTTTTCGAATTTAGCGATGCTAGCGCAGCTGACGACCTTGATGCCCATGTCTTCGAGTCTTGCTCTGCCGCCCTGGAATCTCTTTTCAACAATGACTGCAACACCTTGTACATCCGCGCCTGCGCTTCTGCAAAGGTCAACAAGTCCGACTGATGCATTACCTTCTGCAAGGAAGTCATCAACGATGAGGATTCTCTCGCCTTTTCTTAAGAATCTCTTGTCGATTGAGATTTCTGAAACTGTGTTTCTGGTGAATGACTTAACCTGAGCGTGATAGCTGTTTGAATAATCGAGGACTGCGCTCTTGGACTTCTTGGCGAAGACGACTGGAACGTTTCCGTATGCCATTGCGACTGCGACTGCGTATGCGATGCCTGATGTCTCAACGGTCACGATTTTGTCGATATCCTCGAACTGTGCTGCGATGTAGGCAGAAGTTCTAACAACCATCGCTGTGTCGATCTGATGGTTGAGGAATGAGTCTACTTTGAGGATGTCGTTGTTGATTATGACGCCATCCTTAAGGATTTTTCTTTCTAATTCTTTCATTGTTGTTGCCTCCTAAATATCACTCCCACTCGATTGTTGCAGGTGGTTTGCTTGTGACATCGAGAACAACTCTGTTGATTCCCTTAACTTCGTTAACGATACGTCTTGAGATGATGTCGATAACGTCATATGAGAGCTTATAGTAATCAGCGGACATGCCGTCGATTGAGTTAACAAGCCTTAATGCGAGGGTGTACATATAGGTACGCTGATCGCCCATGACACCGACAGATCTTACGTTTGTTAAGACTGTGAAGTACTGCCAGATCTTTGTTTCAAGTCCAGCGCGTTTGATTTCTTCTCTTAAGATGAGATCTGAGTCCTGAACGAGCTTAATCTTTTCTTTTGTGATATCGCCGATGATACGGATTGCGATGCCAGGTCCTGGGAATGGCTGTCTAGCAACGAGTTCCTCATCGATTCCGAGTCTTCTTCCAAGCTCTCTAACTTCATCTTTGAATAACTTGTTGAGTGGTTCGAGGAGCTTCATTCTCATATAAGCTGGAAGTCCGCCGACGTTGTGGTGGGACTTGATTGTCTGAGCGGTCTTTGTGCCTGACTCGATGACGTCTGTATATAAGGTGCCCTGTCCGAGGAAGTCAAACTCTCCGAGTTTCGATGATTCGGTATCGAAGACTTCGACGAATGTGTTGCCGATGATTTTTCTCTTCTTTTCTGGATCATCAACGCCTGCGAGTCTTCCAAGGAAGAGTTCGCTTGCGTCAATCAACATGACATTGATGCTGAATCTGTTGAATCTTTCCATGACGATCTTGGCTTCGTCTTTTCTTAGAAGTCCATGATCGATGAACATACATGTTAACTGGCTGCCGATTGCCTTATTGATCAAGACTGCGGCAACTGTGGAGTCAACGCCGCCCGAAACGCCAAGAAGGACTTTCTTGTCGCCGACGGTTGCTCTTATTTCTTCAATCTTTTCCTGGATATATGAGTCCATGTTCCATGTGTTGTCGCATCCGCAGACATCATAGATGAAGTTTCTGAGGAGCTCTTTTCCATAAATGGAATCGTTGACTTCTGGGTGAAACTGAACGCCGAATAGTTTCTTTTCGAGATTTTGGAATGAGACGATAGGGCAGTCATCGGTTGAAGCGAGGACTTCGAATCCCTCTGGCAATTCGATAACTGAGTCACCATGGCTCATCCAAACCTGCCATGTCTCTGGCAAGCCTTTGAAGAGTACGCCGTGCTTGAAGGTGATATTCTTGCCGCCATATTCTCTATTTGAGCTAGGAACGACTTTACCGCCTGACATGTGGGATAAGTATTGCATTCCGTAGCAAATACCCAACACAGGGATTCCTAATTCAAAGATCTTTGGGTCACAACGGAATGACTTCTCGTCATAAACGCTGTTAGGACCGCCGCTGAGAACAATGCCCATGACGTTTCTTGATTTGATTTCCTCGATTGAGATATCGAAAGAAACGAGTTCGGAATAAACTCCCAAATCACGGATACGTCTAGCAATCAATTGGTTGTACTGGCTACCAAAGTCCAATACGAGGATTTCTTGTTTTGACATTATATGCATCTCCAATTCTGCATTATTGCGTACACATTATTATCGTGCACATTTGCGCACTTTTGTATTGAAAGCGGTTATCAAACGAAAAATAAAAAAACTAACATAGTTAATAATAAATAACAGGTTTATTATTGTCGTATGGCAAACGTGATTAGAAGAGCAAGCAAGAACGATATAAAAGACATACTCGTGCTCCTTGAGCAGGTCTTGAAGATACATAACAAAATCAGGCCCGACATTTTTAAAGAAGACGGCTATAAATACTCAAGAGAGCAGTTAGAAGCGATTATTGCAGATGATTCAAAGCCTGTTTATGTCTATGACATAGATGGTGTAGTGGTGGCTCATGCTTTCTGCTGGATAAGAATCAGTGAAGAAACTCCTGCAAAGGTAAAGAGAAAAACGATGTTCATTGACGATTTGGTAGTCCGTGATGATTATCGAGGCAAGGGCATCGGAACAACGATGCTCGAATACGTAAAAAAGGAAGCCAAGGGTATTGGCTGCGTAAGCGTGACGCTCGATGTGTGGGATGGGAATGATCCCGCAATAGAGTTCTACAACAAAAATGGATTCAAACCTCAGCAGATAATCATGGAAGAAGTTCTCGAATAGCCTCAGAAAAACCGCTGAGGCTTTTCTTTTTCAATGAATGACATTATTTAGCAATAAACAACAATTACATTATGTAAGTGCGTGCATTATAATTATGTTCATGAATTTGGATTACACGATATTCTCGGTCGAAGACGACACTGAGATTGCAGAGGTTATTAACCTATCTTTAAGAAGCCAAGGATTTAAAGTATTTTCCTTTGGTTCAGGTGAGGAATTCTTAGGTGCCATCAAGCTTAAGAAACCTAATATGGTTCTTTTGGACTTGATGCTTCCTGGAGTTCAGGGCATCGATGTCTTGAAGAAACTCAAATCAGATCCAGATTTCAGAGACGTCGTCATTGTAATCGTATCCGCCAAATCGATGGTCCAGGATAGAATCGAGGGACTTGATTTAGGTGCGGATGACTACATTCCAAAACCATTCGACATCAATGAGCTCATCTCAAGAATCAACGCTCATTACAGAAGACATATCCAATCCAGTATCAAAGATACAAGTAACGCAATCGTTATCGGAGAGCGTTCTTTGGACACCGACAATAAAGTGGTCCGCTACCAAGGAAAACTCGTTGATCTTACACCAAGCGAATACAAAGTTGCTGAGATGCTATTTGTTGGCAAAGGAAAAGTGGTCAACAAGAGCGATATCGCCAATGAAATATATGGTGAAACAGCAGATGCTGATAAATTAAAGAAACAATTTAGAACAATTGATATGCACATTAAGGCAATTCGTGAGAAACTAGGAGATACAGAGAAAACTTTTATAAAAACAGTTTTCAATGCCGGTTACAGAATTGATTAATGAACAAAAAACACGTCTTAATTAGAAACTTTTTCATCTCATTAGCCCTGTTCATGGTCTTCTTTTTGACGACCACGTTTTTCTTTTCTACCTCCTCTAGAAGCGACCGCAATGAGTCAATGATGCTCGCCGATAACATCGTTGTGAGACTAGATGACGGAAATGAGGATATCGACACCATCATTTCAGCGGTTAAGGATTCCAATTTCATGCACATCACCGTCTATGACATCGGTATCAGCACGCCAACTCATGACACTCACACCGATGTGTTCGTCCCCGATCCTAAATTCAATGAAGAGAAGAGGGGCGTTGCAAAACTGCAGCATGACGACAGCCTTAAATCAAACGCCTTCGTTGTTTATAGAGAATGCAAGAAGAGAACCTTGGTGGTTCGTGTTGCTAAATCAGTATCAACGGGCTATAGGGTCGCAAAGAATCTTACCATCTATGGTAATATCACCGCATTCATCTTATGTGTCGTCGCATATATCGGCTTCTATTTCCAATTCAAACGCTCATTGCTTCCTCTCAAACAGCAGGTTTTAAAACTTCAGGCAATTACTCAGACGAATCCATCCGGTGAGTATAAAGATGACGTTGCGTATCTTGCTTATATCCTTAGAGACTCCCGCCATAAACTCGTAAGACAACTTGAGGAAACGAGGATTTCCAATCAGAAGCTGGACTTCATTTTAGACTCATTCTCACAAGGCCTTGTTGTTTTGGATGGCAACTACAAAGTAGTTATGATCAATGAAGCAGCTTTGAGCATATTCGGGTTTGAGAGAGAAGATATCCAAGGCAGACATTTTGATACGCTTCCAATAAGTCAGACAATCACATCTAATTTCTCCGTGGTCATCCAAACCAACAAGGGAATGGATTTCATCGAGAAGATTGATGGACGTTATTATCAGTGCGTCATCAACCCAATCCATTATCAATGGGCCAAATCAGTCGTTAAAGAGGATAAGAGCGGTGCCTCCCTCCTTATGGTAGACATAACCGAGGACTACAACTCTTCCGAGATGAAGAAACAGTTCTTTGCCAATGCAAGCCATGAACTTAAGAGCCCTTTAACCACGACTATCGGCTATCTTCAGCTCATTGAGAACGGCACGATCAACGATGAGACTGAAATCAATAGCGCCATTGAGAAGTGCGTGGCTAACTCACACCGCATGAATAAGATCATCTCTGACATGCTTACCCTCTCATCGCTTGAGAGAGAATCGCTTAGGCCGGTTGAGGAAGTGGATGTCTGCTCCGTCATCAATACCGTCGTTGATTCACTTAGATTCCAGGCGAACGAAAAAGAAGTGTCCATCACCCAGGATGGAACATCCTTTGTCACCAAAATCAACCTTGAAGACTTTGAAAGACTTATTAAGAACATCGTTGAGAATGCCATTAAGTACAACAAAGAAAAAGGTTCCATCACAATCACTTCTTCGAGTGAGGATAGAACCATTGTTGTCAAAGATACCGGCATTGGTATCGCAAGCGAGAACCAGTCGCGTGTCTTTGAGAGATTCTTCCGAGTCGATAAGGCTCGTTCCCGCAAAAACGGCGGCACAGGTTTAGGGCTTGCTATCGTTAAACACATTTGCAACTACTACGATTTGAAGCTTGAGCTCGAATCTGAGTTGGATGTCGGAACGACATTCAGGATTAAATTCCCTGAGTAAAGTAATTCTTAACCAATTGAGCGAGTCTCGCTTCAATAGTCGAGGCTCTTTCTTTTGAGTCTGACTTAATCGAGATATATACCTTGAGTTTAGGCTCCGTTCCAGAAGGTCTTACTATGATGGTGTATCCTCCTGATAGGCTGATTTTGATAACGTTCGATTTAGGGAGTCCGTTTATTCCTTTTGAATAATCAACCATCTCATTGATTTGGAGGTTGCAGAAGTGGGATTTCAGCTGTCTAAATGAATCTACGATGCTATTCATTGTGGACAATCCCTTTGGACCTTCGAATTCATAGGTGTGGATTGTGTTTAAACAGTATCCGTACTCTTTCCAGATTTCTTCAAGCTTGTCTAAGAGCGAGATTCCCTGGGTCTTATAGTATGCGAACATCTCGGCGATCATCGCGGCTCCGTTTACGCCGTCTTTATCTCTGACGTATGTGCCGGTTAGATAACCATATGATTCTTCGAATCCGAAGATGTATGAGCCTTCTTTTCCTTCCGCTTCGAGATATCCGATTTGCTCCCCGATATATTTAAATCCGGTTAAGACGTCTCTGCATTCGACACCGTAGTGTTCCGCGATTTTGTTTGCGAGGTCCATGGAGACGAGCGATTTCACCGCGATTGGGTGCTCAGGCATTGTTCCCATGGCGATTCTTCTTTCGCAAACATAGTTCAAAAGCAATAAACCAACCTGGTTGCCTGTTAAGAGTTCATGTTCGCCATCAGCGTTCTTTACAGCAATGCCAACTCTATCGCAGTCTGGGTCGGTTGCGAGCATCAAGTCAGCATCATGCGATTTGCAATAGGACAAGCCTAAGGCAAGAGTCTCTCTGATCTCTGGGTTTGGGTATGGGCAGGTTGGGAAATGTCCATCTGGCTTTTCTTGTTCCTTAACAACGGTGATGTTGGTAAATCCTTGTTCTTTGAGCACTCGTAAAACAGGGACTAAACCGGTTCCGTTGAGTGGTGAATAGACGATTGAAACATCCCTATCAACAGGATAATCGCCCAACAATGATTGCGATTTTACATTTTTAATGTACTCATCCATTACATCATCGGAGATGTATTCGATGAGACCTTGCTCCATATATTCTTCGAATGTGAGTCTCTCAGGTAACTTGAGCGCGTTGATCGCGTTGATTTTTGCGAGGATGCTATTAGCCGCCTCGTCTGTGATTTGGCAGCCATCTGAACCGTAGACTTTATAACCGTTGTATTTTGATGGGTTGTGCGAGGCGGTGACCATTACGCCATATGAGCAGTGGAGGAATCTTGTGGCAAAAGAAACGGTAGGTACCGGTGAAATATCTTTATAGATATACACTTTGATGCCGTTTGAAGCGAACACTTCCGCGGCAACTTTCGCGAATAGGTCGCTGTTGATTCTAGAATCTCTAGAGATAGCGACGCTTTTCTCTCCTTCAGGAACGGTCATCAAGATGTGTTTAGCTAGACCTAAAGATGCCTTTCCGACGGTGAGGATGTTCA
>DCHU01000035.1:17989-19504 GCA_002314915.1 Caryophanales bacterium UBA1744 | reverse complement strand
GGGAACGCATCAATCTCATCCATAACAATAAGATCAAAGTAATGTTCATATCTATATAACTGGTGAGTTGTGAGAATTACTATATCCCCTTCTAACTGATATGAATGGTCTCCGTATACCGCCACGACTTTAGAATCAGAGAACGCTTCTTTTAATCTCCAATACAGTTCAATGACAACATCTCTTCTCGGTAAAGCAAAAGCGACATGATGGCCCTGCTCCAAAGCATATTTAATAACGCCAAACGAGAGTTCGGTCTTGCCCGCTCCACATACCGCATATACGAGTGTATCTATATTATTCTTATAGTTTTTGATGATTTGAGAAGAGATGGACCGTTGGTCGCCAGTTAGTGGGTAATGTAACTGGAGGTCCACCTCTCGTGGGACAGAAGCCATGAATATCGCATTTGCGCCGATAAAAGAAATGCATTTCCTGCAGTATGCCGTACCATCGTTGGGCCTTTGGCCGAAATACCTTTCGTCAGTGTTACCGCACCGCGGGCAAATAAAACGATCAACTGTCTCCACACTAATAAATACCGAGAAAAACGGGATTTTTTCCCTAGAATTTTTGCAGAAAGAAAAAAGCAGACAAAGTCTGCTTAATTTTTAAACTTTTTTGAGTTATTCCATCTGAGCGACTCTGTCAGCGTGTCTTCCGCCTTCAAAATCAGTTGTTAAGAAGATGTTTGCTCTTCTGATTGCATCCTCTGGTTTCATGAATCTTTCGCCGAATGCGATCATATTTGCGTTGTTGTGCTGTCTAGTTAAGGCTGAGACTTCATCATCATATCCGATGCCGCATCTGATGCCTTTGATCTTGTTTGCGGTGATGGAGATTCCTTCTCCCGTTCCGCAGCAGAGGATTCCGAATTCGCAATTGCCGTTCAAGATTTCCTGGGCGCAAGCTTTTGCGTAGACTGGGTAGTCCGCTCTTTCTGGTGAATGTGTTCCGACATCCACTACATCGTATCCCTTTTCGATAAGGTCTTTTTTGATAGCCTCTTTGAGGTTAAATCCAGCGTGATCGCTTCCAATTGCAACTTTCATTAGCAATTCTCCTTCCAATAATTCTCTATCTCTTCAAAAGGAACTGGTCCTTCTCTGACAAGTTTTATACCACTATCTAAAATTAAGACAATAGTTGTTGGTGTTAAGGATGTGCATTCACCCTTAACAATAGCCCCAACCTGGCCATCGAACTGAGCCTTCACTTCCTCAAAAAATCTAAGGGTTGGCTCACCCGACATGTTCGCAGATGTGACTAAGCAAGGTTTACCGACTTCTTTAAACAAGTTAACGCAGAAGTCTGATGCAGGGACTCTGATACCAATGGTGTCCGTACCTAAGGTGACCCACGTAGGTAAGTCAGGTCTAGATTTAACAAGGAACGTAATCTCGCCAGGCAAGAAGTGAGCCATAAGCTTTTTCGTCTTCTCATCGATGACGATATAGTTGTCCGCTTCCTCAACACTTGAGCACATAAGAGCGAATGGTTTGTTAGGTGGTCTCT